>JAJUGM010000020.1 GCA_029268165.1 Bacteroidota bacterium | reverse complement strand
GGCCTGTAATTCTGACGGCCGAAGCATACATATCAAAGCCAGCGTCTGAACTTGTTGCTGACACTTGATGTAATTCAACGGCAATTACATTTTCGCCGGGATTGAATTTCAGGTTGTTTATGACGAAATCATAATAGCGCAATTCATCTGCAATGGCTGAAGATGCCAGTGTGCTTTGTGTAATTTCGCCTGAAGGCATATTATAACGTAAGATTTCTTGGCCGTTAAGATAAACCACAGCTCCATCGTCAAGCAAAAGATTGATTAAAAGGCGGTTGAGCCCGGTTGTATCTGTCAGGGTAAATTTCTTCCGGAAGTAGTACGTAATATATTTATTATTCGCATCAGGGCCGTAATCAAGTATTGTTGTTTCATCTCCATCGCCAAAACCAAGTTGTCCGTTACCTGATTTCCAGCCGCTGTCGTCAAAGGCAAGGGTATTCCATGAAGTTAAGGGTTGTGAATTGTTATCGAGATATTTCCAATCTGAACCGGCAGAAAATAACTGGACAGTTTCACTGTTTGATCTGCGTATCTTCCATTGCTTAAAAATATAATCCTTATTTGTGATCGCCTTGATGCTGATCTGCCTGTTACCGAAATAGCTGCCGTTAAAAGCTGTATCGTTGATAACCACTTCATTAAGAGATACAAATGATGGTTGTTTCGTATTGGAAGTCACTTTCACAGAATACGGAGCGCTGAGTGAAAAGAAATTCTGCAGGTGTGTCATCATATATCCGGGCCGCAATGCGGCAAAATTTCGTGCTATATTGATATTATTCTGCCAGTCAGTTACTGATCCGCCCCAGCGATTGAAATGATACGGGATTTCTGTGGCAAACATTTGCCTTATTGAATCAATAATATGATTAACCCGGGCGGGGTTATAGGTTGAATAAATGTGTATGGTGAACCTGTCCACAAACTGTTTTCTGAATTCTTCATTTTCAAGAAGTTTTCTGAACAGAAAGGTTGACCATGGCGGATTAGGCCAGTCTGGCCCGTTTGTTTCAGTGGCAAAAGTAAGCGTATTATGGTCAGGACTGGCACCATACAAGCCAAATCCGAAATCGAGGTCAAACAATATCCAGCGCCATTTGCTACCGGGTCGTTTTGATTTCCAGTATTTCAGGTTGTTGCCGGGCCAGTCGGTATTGCTGCTGTATATCTGAACGATCAGATAATTAATATATTCGTCAATGTCAATCCTGTCTTTGACATATTGGTAATTGACAGATGAAGCAAGGCTGTTATTGTTCAGGAAGTTCAGCAGGGTATTATAATCTGCGCTGCTTCCGGCTATTATTTCCATGTTTCGTTCAAGAAAATCAATACTGTCTTCATCAAGCCCATAGTTCGAAAAAAGATAGCCTTCGTTTATTTTTTCCCGGGTATTAAGGATACCCCAGTACTGCCCGTTCAGATAAACTGCTGATGGTGTAAAAGCGTTGTAATCAACATCCATTTGCCCTATAATCAGCGACTGCATCATTCCGTCGTGAAACATAGTACGGTTCCAGTCGTTACCCGAATTGCGGAGCATAATTGAAGAAAACCTGTCAATCTGCTTTGACTGGAACAAAGGATACCTGATGTTATCGGCACCATATTTATCTCTGAAGTAAATGCCGAATGATTTTTGCGGTTGGGTTCGGCTGCAGGCGCCGGCAATCTTTATTCCTGCACCGGTATTAATTATCCTTTGCCCATCGGGTTTGAAATACTCAATATATCCGCTTCTTTCCCAGTCGCGGTTCCAGTTGGCCCTGCCATAACAGTAACCTTCAACTCCATTGGTGCCTTCAACATATATGCCTATAGTATTATCATTTAGAAAAACCGGATCTAAAGAAACCGATACCACCGGCATGGTAAAGGTATGTTCGTTAATAAAATAAGTGTTGGCAACGGTATTGCTTGGTACCTGACCTGATGCAAACGACCTGGCTTTTAATGTGGCGGTCTTTGAAATTTTTATAGGGTTTGTGTATTGAGCTGAAGTTTCTTTGGGCTCACTGCCGTCTGTTGTGTATCGTATGATATATCCTTCTACTGGTGTGGATAAAGTCACTGTTTGCGTTCCGGTATATCTGCCCCCCTGAACACTGAATACAGGTTCAGGAGCTTGCCCGTAAACGGCGGGCGAATTATTTGAACTTCCTGGTGTAGCCTGCTGTAAATATGCCCATGTTATTGATCCATCAGGAGTTCTTCCGAATGAGCAATTACGATATGGAAATTCCACACGGACTGAATCAATGATGACACCCGAGCTGTTGGAAAGCAGAATAATCTCACGATTACTGCGAATTCTGAAACTGGCATGCTGTCCGGTATTCATTTTATCAAACCAGAATACTTTAAAACCGTTTGCTGTAATACTATTACTTGGGATCCTCCACTTCTTCAGATTATTGGGATCATCAGAAAGATAATAACCACCAATGTTTTTTAATTCGCCCGAAGGATTATAAATTTCAATCCACTCGGTATAATTGTAATAAGTATTGTCAAGCACCGACGAGGCATTGGCTGTCATTACCTCATTGATAATAAATTCCTGAGGAAAAGAAAATATGTTGTTGATTATCAGCAGTAAAATAATGAAAAATGATTTGTTCATGAAAAGTAAATGAAAATTTAACATTAATTTAATGTACTGCAAAAGTGGGGCTAAAGTTTCAATTTTTTTGCGAAAACAGTAAAAATGATAATAAAAATCATCTTTTTGTTGCCAAACTAATTATTTCTTGCTCCAATCCAGAAATCTAACAATAATAATAACCTCATTGCCATTGGCTTAAGCCAACGGTAATGAAAACCTAACAAGGTTAAGGGCTAGAATCCGTTCAAAAAAATATTTTCAGCAGACTCAGGCTTCTGTTCAAATGTTTTAACGAATTGCATTTATCTGTTGTTTTTGATATGGAAGCCCGCTATGACAAGTAAAATAATTAATGCAGTGAGGGCAACTCTTAAATATTCAATTGTCTTACGGTATCTGGTAAGTATCAGCGCGTCTAAATTATGATCGGGAAATGATTGAATATTGAAATTACGATGATGCCATTGTGCCAGGATAGTTCCTTTATGCAGTAAAACAATTCCGGGATTAGCTCTGATAATGGTTTTCAGCGTTATTCCATCAGCAGTAAATATTTCGTAAGGTGGGTTAACCTTGCTTTTAAATGATGATATTTCTTCTTTGGTTGATGATGTGATCAGATAAAAGCAAAAACCCATTTTTTGCCCTTGCTCTGCTATTTTGTTTATTTTTTGAAATGCTTTCTGATTTGTTTTATTGAGGTCATAAGCAATAATCAGGAAAGAATAGGCAGTGTCACTCAGTAAATTTTCAGTAATATCAGTACCTTGATCAGAAACTATTGTAAAATCATGAATTGGAGGCTTATATCCTTTTTTAATTAATTTTTGTTTCGTTTCTACCCATTTCCAGGTGGAATCCTGCCAGGGATAATTGTCGAGCGTAAATTCTTTTGTTACGCCATTTTTCTGATAGATTAAGACAGTTTCATATTCATCCAGCGGCATTCCTTCAGGTATAACCATTTTATCGGGTATATATGTACCTGTTGAATAAGGCCGGAAATCCATAACCGGAAGATTGCGCAAACAGTAAACGGATATAATAATACCCGCCAGCACAAAAATGGCAGTGAGCCTCCATTCTGAGGCTTCAGAATATATCGGCTCAAACTGGTTGCGCTGCATGAAGATAATTACGGTTGGAATCAACAGAATAATATTTTTCCAGAATGTCTGCCAGTTGGTTAAAATAATGGCATCGCCAAAACAGCCGCAATCGGATACCGGATTGAAAATGGCCAGTATAAGTGTAAGTACCGTAAAATAAGCCATAAGCAGCATAAGCATCCATGCCGTGAATTTCATACGTATTGAAAACAACAGGTTAAGGCCAATTACCAGTTCCAGTGTACTGAAAGCAACTGCAATTATTATTGCCAGGTTATTAAAGAAGCCTAAATGAAAAGCACTAAAGTAATCCTGAATCTTGTAAGTATATCCCAGCGGGTCAATGGCCTTTACAAATCCGCTGAAAATAAAAACCAGGCCGGTAAACCATCTGCAAAATATTGTTATTCCTTTCATATTGGTTGTTTTTTGTTTACAGATTCAATATATTTTTTATTTCAGTGAAAATTTCCTCAGGGATTTTCATATTGCCATTGCGATCACTGCAGTTAATTAATTTAAAATCATTGTTTTCATTCACCTGCCATAGATACATGTCCCTTACCTTCTGCTGAAACTGCAGATCGTCTTCATGAATATCTTTTTTTCCGTTGAGATACTTGCGATCATTCCCTTTACGTGCTGATGACAGATTTTTGCTGGTAAAAGAAAAAGGTACATCGAGGAAAAGGTTCAGGTCAGGCCGTGGAATTTTATAGTATTCAAATTCAAGATGTAAAATCCAGTCTTTAAGCATTTTACGATGTACGGCATCATCTATTTTGGCGCATTGAAAAGCTATATTGGAATATACATAACGGTCGAGGATAACCAGGTTGCCGTCGTTAATCCACTGGTTTATCATGTGAGCAGCATCATGGCGGTCACCTGCATACAACAAAGCTACAAGGTATGGGTTAACAGCCGAAACCGAGCCAAAATCTCCCCTCAGGAAACGGCTGATCAGATCGCCAAAGATTGGTGCATCACTACGTGGAAAATGAAGGTATTTGTATGGTTTCTTTTCTTTTTCAAGATAATTAATCAGATATCTCAGCTGTGTTGACTTTCCTGAACCATCAATGCCTTCAATGACTATAAATTTCATATTTTTCTTTTTACTACTTTTAAGCTCAAAATATCAGGAAATGAATTCTAAAGATACATTTTTTTCAAGAAAAATGACCTTTAATTGCCGGGGGAAGCTTCTTGATTTTTCAATACCCCGTGTAATGGGTATTCTGAATATAACACCCGATTCGTTTTTTGACGGAGGCCGTTATGCTGATGAAGGTCAAATTGCTAAAAGGGTTGATCAGCTTCTTTCAGAAGGAGCCGATATCATTGATGTGGGCGGATATTCGTCGCGGCCCGGTGCAGTTGATGTTGACACAGGAGAAGAGTTAAGACGTATATCCATAGCTTTGAAGTATATCAGGAAACAATATCCTGACGCTGTTGTGTCAGTAGATACTTTCAGAAGTGAAATTGTAAAAATTGCTGTTGAAGAATTTCAGGCAGATATCATTAACGACATAACAGCAGGATGGGCAGACCCCGCAATGTTTGAAACCGTTGCGAAATATAAAGTCCCTTATATTATGATGCACATGAAGGGTACGCCGGCTACCATGCAAGTTAACCCTGAATATGAAAATCTTATCGATGAAATCATCAGTTTTTTCAGAGACCGCATTTCAAAAGCGCTGGCCTCAGGAATTAATGATATTATTATTGATCCGGGTTTCGGATTTGGCAAGACCATAGAACATAATTACCAGCTACTACGACACCTGCAGGTTTTTTCCTTGTTTGAATTACCGGTTATGGTGGGTATTTCAAGAAAGTCGATGATATACAAATATCTGGGTATTACACCCGAAAATGCACTTAATGGTACCACAGTACTGAATACCATTGCCTTGCTCAACGGAGCCAGTCTGCTGAGGGTGCATGATGTCAGGGAGGCAAGGGAAACAATAGAGCTTTATAAGGTATATATGCAAATGGGAAGGGATTAATATTTTCAAAAAAAATATGTTATTTTGTAAATTAAATAAATAAAGTATGGCCCTTATAGATTTAAAAGATTTGGCTCAAAGAGAAAGTGAAAGGGTTGAATGGAAAGAAAATGTTGCTGATATTGAAGATGTTATTAAAACATCTGTTGCCTTTGCTAACGATTTTTCAAACTTAGGTGGAGGTTATGTTGTTTGTGGTGCAAAAGAGATTAAAGATGAACACGGATTCCAAAAATTAGTAGAAATTGGACTAACCTCTTCAAAATTAAAAGAAATTGAAGGTAAAGTTTTAACTGATTTAAGAGAAAAAGTTTATCCGCCAATTGTACCTCTTACTGAAGAATTGACTGTGTCAGAGGATCGCAGAATTCTTGTATTCATAATTCCTTCTTCTAAAAATGCGCATTCATATAGAGCTTCCGGCAAAGATGCTTCAACTTATTATGTAAGAATAGGACGTGAAACAAGAGAAGCAAAGAACGGAATTTTAAGAGAGCTACTAATTCAAAAGAGAGAACTTGAACCCTGGGATAAAAGAATTAATGCAAGAGCTCTATTAACGGATATAGATCTGATAGTTTTAAGAGAATATTTGCAGGAAATGAAGATATGGGATCCAAATAAAGCCATTGAAGACTATTTATCCGATAATGAAAGGATATCCAGCTTTGTTTCACCTTTAGCAGAAAAAGAAAGAATAAGCAATATACTTAAACCTCGAAATTTCACTCTTTTAATGTTCGGAAAAGATCCTCTTAAATTCGTTTCAGGCGCATACGTTGTTTTTTCTATTTATAAAGGGAAAGATAGAAGCGAACCCACAGCTGAACGACATGAAATAACAGGTAATTTGGTTCAACAAGCAAGAAAATGTATTGAATTACTTAATGCTGAAACTTATACTGCCTTTGATAAAAATGATAATATACCCAATCAATTAAAATATCCTTTAAGAGCTTTACAGGAAGCAGTAGTAAACTGTTTGGTTCACAGAGATTATGAAATAGATCAGCCTGCTAGAATTACCGTCTTTATTGATAGAATTGAAATCTATTCACCTGGTTCACTTCCAAGGGCCGTTGAAAAAGAGAAATTCCTGAGAGGCAAGGCAACGCCCTTTTGGAGGAACCAGTCGTTAGCCTATTTTTTTAATAAGCTTCAGTTGGCTCAGGCTGAAGGTCAGGGTGTTCCTACTATATTAAGAACTATGAAGGAAGAGGGTTGCCCTTCGCCTATTTTCGAAATAGAGCAGGAAAGCCTGACCTGTATATTACCTGCCCATCCCAGACATGCCTTAATTAAAGAAATACATAATATTGAGAATGATATTATTCTGGGAAAGAAAGAACAGGCGCATAAGAAGTTATTAGACATCCTTGAAGATGATCCATACAACTTCCGTGCATTGGATCTATTTTGTGATGTGACAACTGCACTTAATCGACCTAAAGAATTGCTTTCATTTTTATTAAAGAAAAATATAGATCTTGAAAAACTGAACTCAAATACTATTATAAATATTGCTGAAACAATTACCCTTGTTAAAGATGACGATAAGTTAAAGGAATTTGCAGGCAAATTAATGAAATATGCTAAATCGTCTGCTCTTGAGGAAAAACAATTGGAAAGAATTGTTATAAGTATGAAAAAACTGGGTCAGAATGAAGAACTCATTGAGTTTGTAAATAATGCAATGTCTCAAAATAAATCACTGACAAAAAATACAATTCTTCTTGAAAATAGAGCAAGAGCTAAAATGGATCTGGCAAAAAAATGCATTGATACCGGGCGTAATTCAATAGAATTTAATTCGACAATCAGGGCCAAGGCCTGGGAAAGGGCAAGACAATATTTATATGAAGCTGAAAGAGATATAAATTATGCAATGGAGAATGTTACAAGTCATATTGAAGAAGAATATCTTAAAAGAGACTTAGAGTTTCTGCACAAAATGAAAAAAATTGCACACCGTCCGATATATAGACGAAAAGACAAGTAATAAAAAATCTGCATCCTATTTCTCTTTACCTTTCAGTTATTACTTTTTATCATTGTTGAAAGAAATTTGTTGCTTAAAAGTCAAAAGTTAAATCTCACGGTACAAACTTCATCCGGTACACTGCATTTTGTTCCACAGCCTGCCTGGAAAAATGATCGGGGTGATATTTCCCGTTTATGTATAATTCAGTCTGGTCGCAGTAATGTTTGCTTGACGGAATTCCTGAAGTGCCTGTAGGTAAAACAGTAAGTGAGTTATCCCAGTTACTCAGGTCGAATATATGACGGTGTGAAGCACCGTGATCAGAAACAAACGGACTGGCAAAGGAATAACTGAACGGTGCAATGGTATGGAAACTGCCGCCAACAGCATAGGGTCCACGGTGGAGATGAAAAGCTTTGTCAAGCACAGCAACCTTTGAAAGCGGATGTGCAATAATAAGCTTATGAGTTTTTCCCCATTGCCAGCGGTTTACGTCATTGCCAAACTCCTGCGCAAGTGAGTCGGTAACTTCAAGAAAACTTTTTAAAACAATATCAGCAAAGGTTTCTGCTTTATTGATGGTTTTAATATCATCAGTCCACTTTGAAGCGCCCCTGAGCCATATCTGGTCAGTTGAGATTCTCGAAACTGATGAATTGTCAATAAACTTTGAAGCCAGTTCTTCACCCATTTCATCAGCATAGAGGTTATAAAAAACTCGCAGATAAACACATTCAAAAATCAGAGGAGCAGCTATATCTGGTTTCATAGTAAAATCCCACTTTTTTAATTCTTTTGCAGCCTTTTTCTGCACTTCATTAAATCCGCTTTCATTTTCGATGGCGCCTAATAGAGCGGGCATGTAGTTTTCAGCCATTTTTGAGTACTGGTCAAGTTGTATCTGCTGAAAATCCGATAATGAGAGCTTTTCCTTAGCCATAAGTAATTCTTTTATTCTTTCAAAACGGTCAGGCAGCGAATACCATGTGCCTATGTGGTAAGGATAATTATTATCCGTTGTTTTATTATTGGCTGACAACACAAACCCCTGTGGCGGGTTAAACAGATGAGGTAACTCCTCAAAAGGAACAAACCCTTTCCAGTCATATTCATCGGTCCATCCGGGCAGCACTGATACGACCGCATCACGTTTTCTTATAGGTACCCCGGCAGCACAATACAGGCCAATATTACCATTGACATCAGCATAGGCTATATTCTGAGAAACGGAACAGAATGTCCTGATGGCATGGGTAAAGTCATTCCAGTTTGCGGCACGGTTCAACAGATAAATGGTGAGCATTTCATTACTGGGTTCGTCGCCTGCCCAATGCATCGTTACTATTTTCGCGCCAAAATTTTTAAAACCTGAAACAACCGGCCCGCGGTGCGAAAATTTCAACACGCCTTCAATGGTATCTCCTTCTTTGGTTCTTATTTTTTCTATGACAGTACTGAATTGCAACCACTGCCCTTTATATTCATACTGATCCGAGTCGGACGGGTTTATCTTTTCTTCATAAAAATCAAGGTTGTCAACATAAACATTGGTCATTCCCCATGCTATGCTGTCGTTATGCCCGCAGACCACCAGCGGCTGACCAGGCAGAACAACGCCTGTTACATTTAATCTGCCTTCAATCACCTGATGCATCTGAATCCAAATGCCGGGAGCATTTAAGCCAAGGTGCATGTCATTGGCAAGCAATGGTTTACCGGTTGTGCTTTTATTTCCGCTCACTGCCCAGTTATTGCTGCCATCGAAAATATCTGCACCAAGCTTGTCAAGTTTTTCAGCACTTCGAACCAATGATGAAACGAACCCTGAAGTTCTTTTACCTGAACTATCCGGATAAATAAAGCTTGCCTGTTTCTCCAGCTCAGGCAAAAGCTCCTTATAAAGCGAAGAGTCTATGTGTTGTTTTATTTCTTCAAAAATGATCTCACTCCAGCCGGCTTTTAAATCCCATGCCATATAACCTATAAGGTTAAGTGAATGATAGGGTTCCCACGGCTCAGGTTTATATCCTAAAATAGTAAATTCAACGGGGAGACGGTTTTTATCCTTTTCAACAAACTGATTGACGCCATCAGCAAATGCCTGAAGGCAGTTAATTATTGATGAATCAGCCCGGGCAAGTATTTCCATCGATTTTTTCTGATAGCGGAGTGAACGCAAAAGCAAATCAGTTTCTGCAAAACTTTTTCCAAAGATTTCGCTTAGCCGTCCCTGGGTAACCCTTCGCAACAGATCCATCTGCCATAGCCTCTCCTGAGCCATGATATATCCCACAGCAAGGTACAGATCGTGTTCATTTTGTGCATATATATGAGGAATAGCATATTTATCGCGTATTACCTGCACTTCCGACTGAAGTCCTTTAAGCTGTATATCCTTATTATAATCAGGAAGTGATTTCTGTGTTAAAACTTTCACCAGCAACAAGATTGCTAACACCAACACCACAAGGAAAACCATCAGTGCAGCTAAAATCTGTTTCATTCTTTTCATTGGAAGTATTTTAAATAAAAACAATCAATTTAATAATGTTCTTCACCGCAATCAGCTTGAATCCCGATGAGCTTCGCTATTGGGATTAATTTGGCTTACAGTTTTTTTGAGCCGAAAGCGAAATAAAAACTGAGCCTCATTAAAATTAAAACTTTTTAAGACAATATGATCGGGCATCTGATAAAATTATTAACTTAGTTTTTGTTGACAGAATATATTTATTTTTAATCATACAAAAAATGAACCTAACAAACCGGATTGTTTCAACAGTAATATTCATATTACTTTTTTTATTTGTTAAGGCAAATACTCTTGAAGACACAATAGTTACAGACATAAAACAGGAAAAAATAAAAAAAGGCTGGACTTTTGGCGCTGTGCCGGCTATTACATACAACTCTGACCTGGGGCTTCAATACGGACTTGTAGTCAATTTTTTTAATTACGGTGACGGCACTACTTATCCGAAATACCATCACAATCTTTATTTTGAATGGTCGAGATACACCAAAGGAAGCGGGATAAACATGATCAAGTACGATTCCGAGCATCTTATTCCTGGTGTGAGAGTGAGCGGAGAACTTAGCTATCTTACTGAACAGGCACTGGACTTTTATGGTTTCAACGGGTTTGAAACGGTATATAACAAAGACCTGATGGATGATGAAAGCAATTCATATATTTCACGTATGTTTTACCGTATGGACCGCAGAATGTTTAAGGCAAGGGCAGAGTTTCAGGGGCCGCTGGCAGGCCGCAAGCTTCGCTGGATGGCAGGCATGGAATACAGCCACATTAAAACAGGCGATGTTGATATTGAAAAATTAAACAAAGGCAAAGATGATGAGGATAAACTGCCTGACACCACCCTGCTGTTTGAGTATTATAAGGACTGGGGCATTATTCCTGCTGGGCAGGCTGAAGGCGGTGATAACAATCTGATTAAGCTGGGCCTGATATATGATACCCGCGACTTTGAAGCCAATCCGATGAAAGGGATGTGGACAGAGCTTCAATTGCTGCTGGCTCCGTCGTTTATTGGCAACAGCGATGGCGCTTACACAAGGCTTATATTCACGCACAGACAGTATTTTACTATTGTCCCCAAAATACTGTCTTTTGTTTACAGGCTGAGTTATCAGGGCAAATTAACCGGCACTATGCCGTTTTACACGCTGCCCTTTATTTTTAGTTCAGCCCCTGATTATACGCGTGATGGAGTAGGCGGTTCAAAAAGCATCAGGGGTGTGGTACGAAACAGGGTGGTTGGTAATGGTTTTGTTTTTGGCAACCTTGAAACGCGCTGGAAATTTTACAGGGGTGTTGTTTTAAACCAGAATGTTTATTTAGCACTTAGCGCTTTCCTCGACGGCGGCATGGTTACTCAGAAATACAAAATTCCGGACAATTTGCCTGCTGATGCTGCGCCTTTTTTTTCGAACAAGAATGAATCACTGCACATGGGTTATGGGGGCGGACTGCATGTTGCACTGAATGAAAATTTCATTATCGCTGCCGACGTAGCCAAGGCTGTTAAAAAGGAAGATGGTAACCTGGGAGTTTATATCGGGCTGAATTTCTTGTTCTGAAGGGCACAGAGTTTATCGATAGTCCCAAAACCCAATCACTTCATCGCCAGACTTCTTTTATCATGGCTCATATTCAACAATCGTATCGGTGTGATTCTTGAATCCACAGCCTTTTCTGCACTTATTTTCTGATATTCAGATAAAACACCTTATGAATCACTCTCTCTGTGATATTCCTGCAATGATTTTACTTTATATGCCCCATGCTGACGCTCAGCTATTCCTCTGGTAGCTGCCAGTGCGGCTGAAGTGGTTGTAATATAAGGTATTTTATATTTTATGGCATTTTTTCTGATATATGAATCATCATATTCACTCATTTTACCGGCAGGGGTGTTAATTACCAGATTAATTTCCCCGTTTTTTATGGCATCAACTATATTAGGTCTGCCTTCGTGTACCTTTTTTATCAGTTCAGCCTGTATGCCATTTCTTTCCAGAAAGGTCTTTGTTCCGGCTGTAGAAACGATTTTAAATTTCAAATTGCTGAAATTTCTTGCTGCTTCCAGAATTTTATCCTTATCACGGTTGGCAATGGTAATTAATACGGTGCCCGAAACCGGCAAGGGTACCTGTGTGGCTTCCTGTGATTTAAAAAATGCCAGCCCGTAGCTTTCAGCGAGCCCCAGTACTTCGCCTGTTGATCTCATTTCGGGCCCAAGCAAAGGATCGACATCAGGAAACATGTTGAACGGGAATACGGCCTCTTTAACGCCAAAATGTTTCAGATTGCTGTGTTTCAATCCTAACTGGGCAATTTTTTTACCCAGCATGACTTCAGTGGCCATTTTAGCCATAGCTATATTGCATACTTTTGAAACCAGCGGTACCGTTCGTGATGCCCTGGGATTAGCCTCGAGAATATATACAACATCATTGTAAATAGCATACTGAATATTCATCAATCCGGTAACATGCAACTCGGTGGCAATCTTTTTCGTATAATCATTAATGGTTTGTATGTGTTTTTCGGGTATGATAACCGGCGGAATAACACAGGCCGAATCACCCGAATGAATTCCTGCATATTCAATATGCTGCATTACCGCAGGCACAAAAGCCTCGTTGCCATCGGCTATGGCATCGGCCTCAGATTCAATGGCATCTTCAAGAAATTTGTCAATCAGAATTGGCCGCTCAGGTGAAATATCAACGGCAGCTTTTACATACTGCTTCAGCATTTCTTCATCCATTACAATTTTCATGCCCCGCCCGCCAAGAACATAAGATGGCCTTACCATTAACGGATAGCCAATACGGTGCGCTATTTCCAGCGCTTCATCCAGTGTGCTTGCCATGCCTGATTCAGGTTGGGGAATGCCAAGCTTCTTAATAATATTTCGGAAACGGTCGCGGTCTTCGGCCAAATCAATGGTATCAGGGCTGGTACCTAAAATTCTGACACCCGCCCCGGCAAGCTCATTGGCTATATTCAAAGGAGTCTGGCCACCAAACTGAACAATTACTCCTTCAGGCTTTTCCTTTTCATAAATACTTAGTACGTCTTCGACTGTGAGCGGCTCAAAATACAGTTTATCTGAAGTATCATAATCAGTTGATACTGTTTCAGGGTTGCAGTTTACCATAATTGATTCATATCCTGCTTTACGCAATGCAAAAGCCGCATGCACACAGCAATAGTCAAATTCAATTCCCTGCCCGATGCGGTTTGGGCCTCCGCCCAGTACCATTATCTTTTTCCGGTTGCTTACGCTTACCTTATCAGGTGCATTATAAGTTGAATAATAATAAGCTGCATTTTCAACTCCGCTAACAGGCACAGGCTCCCAGGCTTGCTTAACCCCAAGCGAAATACGTCTTTCGCGGATTGATTTTTCGCTTACATCAAGAAGCTTTGCAAGATATTTATCAGCAAAACCATCTTGCTTAGCCTTAATCAGCAATTCATCCGGTAAGGTCTTCCCTTTATATTTCAGCATTTCTTCCTCAAGCTCTACGAGCTCTTTCATCTGGGTAATAAACCAGGGCTTTATATGTGTCTTTTGGTATAGTTCCTGCACATCAGCGCCTTTTCTCAAGGCTTCGTACATAATGAATTGCCTTTCGCTTGAGGGATGGTTGAGCATTTTCATCAGTTCGTCAAGTGACTTTAAATGAAAATCCTTTGCAAATCCCAGTCCGTACCTCCCTGTTTCAAGCGAGCGTATGGCTTTCTGCAAAGCCTCCTTATAGGTTTTGCCAATGCTCATTACCTCACCTACGGCCTGCATCTGTGTACCAAGTTTGTCTTCAAGCCCTTCAAATTTTTCAAATGCCCACCGGGCAAATTTTACCACCACATAGTCGCCCCATGGGATATATTTATCGAGGGTTCCTGCCCGCCAGTATGGTATTTCGTCGAGGGTCATGCCACCGGCCAGCAATGCTGAAACATAAGCAATTGGAAAACCCGTAGCTTTGGAAGCTAATGCTGATGAGCGCGAGGTACGCGGATTAATTTCAATAACCACCACCCTGTCGGTTACCGGGTCATGGGCAAACTGAATATTGGTACCCCCGATGACACCAATAGCTTCGACAATATCGTATGAATATTTCTGCAATCTTTTCTGCAGATCTTCACTTATGGTTAGCATAGGGGCTGTACAAAATGAATCGCCGGTATGCACGCCCATAGCATCCACGTTTTCAATAAAACAAACGGTAATGATCTGATTTTTGGCATCCCTCACCACTTCGAGCTCAAGTTCTTCCCAACCGAGAACGGATTCTTCAATCAATACCTGATTGACAATACTGGCCGACAAGCCGCGGCTTGCAATGGTACGAAGTTCCTCAACATTATATACCAGCCCTCCGCCTGTGCCTCCCAGTGTATAAGCAGGCCTTACCACAACCGGATAACCCAGTTCTTCAGCTACTTTTTCTGCTTCTTCAACAGTATTAACAGCCTTGCTGCGCGGAACATCTATTCCGAGGCTCGCCATTGTCTGCTTAAATGCCGTGCGGTCTTCCCCTCGTTCGATAGCATCAACATTAACACCGATTACCTTAACGCCATATTTATCCAGGATTCCTTTTTTCGCCAGCAATGATGAAAGGTTTAAACCTGTCTGCCCGCCCAGGTTAGGAAGCAATGCATCAGGCCTTTCTTTTTTTATTATCTCTGTGAGTGCATATTCATTCAACGGTTCAATATACGTTACATCGGCCATCTCAGGATCAGTCATGATAGTAGCCGGATTTGAATTTACAAGCACTATCCGGTAGCCCAGCGAACGCAGAGCCTTGCATGCCTGTGTCCCTGAATAATCAAATTCACAAGCCTGACCGATAATAATAGGGCCTGAACCTATGATTAAAACAGTATTGATATCCTTATGTTTACCCATTTGGTTAAGTTTAAAAACAGTTAATGAAAACGGTCACAAGATAAAAAAAAGGGCCTGATTCAAAAAAATAATAAAGACAAAAAAATCCGGTTTCTTAAAAAGTTTCCAATCTTTTAAGAAACCGGCTTAACCATTATTAACCCTAAATTAAAACCCTGAAAAAACTACTTTATACTTTTGCACAGTACCTTGTATTAATATGACCGTTGAAAAAGAAAAAACCCTTATTCATAGTAAATGAATATCTTTTTTTGCAAAAAATAAACTGTTCACCCCGTTACATACCGGTAATTACTTCCGGGTGGCCTGAATACCTGATTGTTTTTGTTTTTTTATTAAGAATCGTGTAAGTCTGCTTGGTTGGTTCATGAGTCTATTTGAATCGGAAATTGTTTTTAAACGTGTTTACAAAATCTTCTTTCATCATCGCTAATATCTGAACATCTTTATCAATTGACTCAAACTGGATGATACATATTTCAGCATTCTTTTCACCGTTCCAGTCATCTACGGTTTCATTTGTCAGAAGGGCATCCTCGTTGTCAATTTTCAGTCCGGTTTCACCCAGCGCCAGACTGTTGGCAATTGTAAACGCCCTGGATTTAATAATTGCAAGCAGGTTTTGGTTTTTGTCATAAATGCTTACCGAATATTCATATTCAGCATCTGCATCATCATATTGTTTTTCAGAAAATACATAACTTTTATCTGCATTTGTAAAAGTGAAATACCCGGAGCTGATGGTGTCCGGCAGTTCATTGGCGTTTTTTATTTCTGTGGAATCATTGATGGCACTTTGCACAACATCAGATTGATTTTTACCTGTTTTCGACATGCAACATATTAATAATGAAGTGGTTAACAAGAAAATAAACAATATATTTTTCATGGTTATAAAATTTAGGTGTTACATATATTTTGAAATCTGCTTGATGTAAAAATCACAAACATAATTATAGTAAATGCAGTAGGATATGGGTTCCATACGACCTTATAAAAAAGAAACAAATAAAATAATTTATTGAAATTTGATGAAAATTAATATTTTTTCAGTTTATCTTTTTATCATTCTAAATGTTTTTGCATGGCGGTCATTGCTGACAGAAATGAAATACAGTCCTTGTTTCAGCTTACTGATATCAATAATGATTTCAGTTCTGTCAGAATATTTTGAAAGCCATAGCCTGCCATAACAATCATATACCGAAATTAATGTATTACTGTTGTGTCCGTCATTACGCATTATTTTAACATAATCTGTTGCCGGATTGGGGAAAACAGCGAATATTTCTTCTGTAAAAGGTGCGGGTATGGTGCATATAACTGTTGTATCTTTCAGTGTTGCTGTAAAATTATAGGTTCCGGGTTTTACATTGAAAACAATATATTTACTGTTTAGGCAGTTAAATAATATATTTTCTGTATTTTGAGTAACATTGCCATCATGCCATATCTCCTGACCATTGGCATAAATACTTTCAGGTGTTTTGTTTTTAAAAGGCAAAAGCGGTATGCCTGTAACGGCCATGGTATGCTGGGGCGATTCAAGCAGAAGGGCAAATCTATTAGTATCTTTTTCAATTTCAACTGTAATATTGCCTTTAACCGAGGGTATCACTGCTCTGATATAATTCAAAAATGCTTCCTGCGGAAAAACATGATATGATTCATATCCTGCTTTCTCAGGAGCCACTCCTGCGCAATACTGCGAAAGCAATGTCAGCGGCCCGCCTGACCAGCCGTGGTTATATGTGCCTTTATTACCGAATTGCTCATATAATGTTGTCAGTGTATCAAATACCATAGGTGCATAGCGATCGGGATGCTTCATCCTTTCCAGCGCATCCTTTTCATAACCCATAACAAACAATGCCTCAAGCACGTATTTCTCCATATAAGGGCTTGCATTGTAATTACTAATCAATATGTTGTGAATGACAGGCCATTTTGCGCTGTCTGCCAATCCGGCCAATACTGCCAGTGCATTCGCCCTTTCATCGGTTTTGCTGTAATTTTGCGGTGAATGATATTCATTACCATTCCAGAAAATACGGTTAAAATTTCCCTTAATACTGCCGGTTTTGAAATCTATTGCAGTCGTATCATTGTATTTTTTTAACAATACTGCCATACTACGGATAGCTTTCAATGCCATATAATAACACCAGTTTTCT
>JAJUGM010000019.1 GCA_029268165.1 Bacteroidota bacterium | reverse complement strand
TTTTTCTAATGCAATAATTGGGTTAAATAATTTATATCCTTATGTTCTGTATATCTCTTTACCATTTTTACTGGTAATCATATCGTGTTTTTTATTGTTTTCAGGATTTGCTATATTTAAACATGCAATTCTGTCATATTTGGAATGCTTGGTATATTAATTGATATATATATAAATATATAAATATTAAAATCAAAAATATGGCTTTATTTCAGAAACTGGAAACCGGAAATACAGAAAAACCTGTTACGGTGAATACGGGTGAAACCGAACATGTTAGGTGCCTGATTATAGGTTCAGGCCCTGCTGGTTACACAGCTGCTATATATGCAGCAAGGGCTAATCTGAAGCCCGTTTTATACAAAGGTCTTCAACCAGGCGGGCAATTGACAACCACCACCGAAGTTGAAAATTTTCCGGGTTATCCCGAAGGTGTGGATGGTCCAAAAATGATGGAAGATTTTGAAAAACAGGCAGCCCGTTTCGGTACGGATATTCGCTGGGGAATAGCAGTATCTGCTGATTTTTCAACAAGGCCGTTTCAGGTAGTGTTTGATGACAATATAGTAATTAAAGCTGATACAGTTATTATTGCTACAGGTGCCACGGCTAAGTATCTCGGACTTGAGTCGGAAGAGCGTTTTAAAGGTTCAGGGGTATCGGCCTGTGCTACCTGTGACGGTTTTTTTTATAAAGGCAAAGATGTTGCTGTAGTGGGTGCAGGCGATTCAGCATGTGAAGAAGCGCTTTATCTGGCCGGATTGTGCCGTAAGGTTTATATGATTGTAAGAAAGCCCTTTTTCAGGGCATCAAAAATTATGCAGGAAAGGGTGTTGAAAACAACTAATATTGAAGTGCTATTTGAGGCCGAAACAAAAGAGCTCAGGGGTAATCAGGTGGTTGAAGAAGTTGTTATAGTCAGGCGCAAAGGCCAACCCGATGAAAGAGAAGAAATAATTAATATTGACGGATTCTTTCTGGCAATAGGGCATACGCCAAATTCTGACATTTTTAAGCCTTATCTCGAAACCGATGAAACCGGTTATATAAAAACCATCCCGGGTACAACAAAAACCAATATTCCGGGTGTGTTTGCATGCGGCGATGTGCAGGATCCTCATTACCGACAAGCCATTACTGCTGCAGGGTCAGGGTGCATGGCGGCTATCGATGCCGAGAGATACCTGAGTCAGTTAAGTTAGTCCCAAGTATGATGAATAAACAATTTCATCATACCTTGGTTAGACCACTATGGGATAAATGGCAGAAAGTGAATACATTCACAAAAGCGAAATTTTTCGGAAATCAGTTTTTCCGTTCGCTATCGCTCTTGAAAACGAAATCTCATCAAATAGGTACATTTACCTAAATGAAATCAGTATATAACCCTATATCTGCACTTATAAGGTTAACTTATTTTTGAGGGTTAATTTTGTAGCCATGAATCCATTTTATTCAAGATTAACCCGCTTTATCAATAAGCAATTATTGGTTGGCCTTATGCTGATTATGATTACCGGTATTCTCATTACTATTTTCTCACGTAATCCGTTAAAAGAAACTTTCAGCTTCAGGGAATTTTTTGATGGCCGGTTTTTTCTATTTATGCTTGCAGGTTTGTTTGCTCAGCTTGTGGACGGTGCACTTGGTATGGCATTCGGCGTTAGTTGTTCCACGCTGCTCATTGCTTTTAATGTACCGCCGGCTATAGCCTCCGCAAGCGTTCATATATCAGAAATTTTTACCACCGGCGCATCCGGAATTTCACATACCCTGCTTAAAAACCTGCATAAAACACTGTTTGTACGTTTGCTTATCCCTGGTATTATTGGAGCAGTTGCAGGGGCTTATTTGCTGGCAGATGTGGTTGATGGCAATATCATAAAACCTTTTATATCAGCTTACCTGCTTATTCTTGGGCTTTGGATTATTTATAAAGAAATTTCAGGCCGTAACAAACATAAAAGAAAAATAAAACATGTAGGCCGGCTTGCCCTTGCCGGCGGAATGCTTGATGCCATAGGCGGTGGCGGCTGGGGGCCTATAGTTACCAGTAACCTGATTCACAAAAATTTAACACCAAAGCGGGTGATCGGAAGCGTAAATATTGCCGAGTTTTTCATAACCATCAGCTCATCAATAGTATTTATGTTTTTTATTCGAATAGGCGACTGGAAACCTACTGTGGGAATTATTGCTGGCGGGTTACTGGCTGCGCCTTTTGCTGCATATATTGTCAAACTAATCCGCCGGAGGCCATTAACCATTGCTATCGGTTGCCTTATAGCCATTATAAGCTTTTATAATGTTTTCAGGTCATTTGAGGGGTTGAAGCACATTTTGGCTTTCTTGTTTTAAAAAGCAGAACGATTACCTGACAGAAACAGAATGTTATTAATTATAAGGTATGTATATTAATAAAATAGAATAAAAGTTTATTTTTTCAGTACAAGGTAGATATTACAATTATTTATCAGATTTGATGAGAAATCTGGCACAAACGAGGCTAATAAACCGGCTCAATCATCTTTAGCACTGTATTTTCTTCGCGGGGTGTAAGCATTTTTAATACTTCAGCCCTTACTGAATCAAATGCATCCCTGTTTTCAGGTCTTACAGGTTCTATCGGTGGCGATTCCATTTTCAGCGGATTTATGGGCGAACCGTTTTTATATACCCTGAAATCAAGATGCGGACCTGTGGATAGCCCCGAACTGCCTACATATCCGATTACATCTCCCTGACGCACAAAAGCGCCGGGACTTATTCCACTGGCATAGCGGCTCAGATGAAGGTAAGCCGAAGTATATATGCTGTTGTGCCTTATTTTTACCATTCGCCCGGCCTGACCTTTATAGCCCATTTCAACGACCTTTCCGTCGCCGATGGAATAAACGGGTGTACCAACAGGAGCTGAATAATCAATGCCGTGATGTGGCCTGTATATTTTTAATATCGGATGAAACCGGTTATGAGAAAATTTTGAAGCTATCCGTCTGAAATGTAAAGGCGCCTTCAGAAAAGCCCTTCTCAGGCTGTTTCCGTCAATATCATAGTAACTTTCAATACTGTCCTGAATGAACGGAATAGCATAATATTCATTACCGTTATGCCTGAAATAAGCAGCGTGAATATGCCCGAGGCCAACAATATTATCATCGACATAGAGCTCGTTATACACCACGCTGAAGCTGTCACCCGGCTGCAATCCGAAAAAATCAATAGTCCATGCATAAATGTCTGAAAGCTCAAGCGCCAGCATTGGATTAATATTCTGCTGTGTTACCGTATTCCACAGGGAACTTTCAATTCTGCCCTGAACATGCTTTTCAACCTGCCTGATATCTTTCTTCCATGAATATACCTTTAAGGAATCTGTAAAATCAAATACGGTATAATCAACCGGTGAATGCTCATAAACAAGGTATTTCAGTGTGTTGAGCGAATCACGGCTCAGGAAAAGCGTATAGTTATTTCCTGCTTTTATTTTACGCATGTCGAAAACTTCCCGGGGCAATGTGCACAACAGCCCCAGTGAACGCTCAGGCAGATTATACACATCCACGATCTGGGTAAGTATCTGGTTTCTTTTTATAACCCCTGTTTCGGTATAATAAGAATCAACAGGTATTCCAAACATCAGCAATGGCGGGTCAGCTTTAATATTCAGAGTATCTGATAAATTTATTCTATTATGTCTTTTAACCAGAATCTTTTTGCTGTACATTACCGTGAAGCCGGCAATCATAATACCAAAGACAATTGTCAGTATAATAATTAAACGTTTTTTCCTCATGTTGTCATGCAACTACAACATTTACAATTTTATTCTGCACTACAATTACTTTTTTAATCTGCCTGCCTTCTGTCCATTTTTTTGCATTGGGATGATCAAGCACATTTTTCTCAATTTCAGTAACACTCATTTCAACAGGAAGTTCAATTTTAAACCTCAGTTTTCCGTTAAATGATACGGGGTATTCAAAAGTATCAGACTTCAGGTATTTTTCATCAAATGACGGAAATGCCACATGGGCAATGCTTGTTTTATTGCCAAACAGCTGCCAAATCTCCTCAGCAATATGCGGGGCAAAAGGTGACAGTACTTTAATAAACTCCGATGCCGTATGCTTTGTTACTTTTCCTTTTCTGATACATGCATTGGTAAAAATCATCATTTGTGATATGGCGGTATTAAACCTGAGATTTTCAATATCTGAAGCTGTTTTTTTAATGGTCTGATGTAACTCGCGAAGTATCTCAGTATCTTCTTCCCCGTCACTCAGATTGTTTGTATCAGCAAAAAATTTAAAAACTCTGTTCAGGAATCCAAAAACACCTTTCACGCCGGTATCCGACCATGGTTTAATGACATCGAGCGGCCCCATAAACATTTCATAAAGTCTCAAGGAGTCGGCGCCGTATTGTTTCACTACATCGTCGGGATTTACCACATTTTTTAGTGATTTCGACATTTTGGCAACAATCTGTTTCAGTTCCTCTCCGGTTTCTTTATGAAAATATCTGCCGTCTTTTTCTTCCACCTGGTCAACCGGTATTTTAGCTCCATTGGTAGTTTCGTAAGCATAAGCAAGGATCATCCCCTGGTTAAACAACTTCATAAAAGGCTCATCGGTGGACACAATTCCCAGGTCGTACAAAACCTTATGCCAGAAACGGCTATAGAGTAGATGAAGTACTGCGTGTTCGGCCCCTCCTATGTAAAGGTCAACCGGCATCCAGTATTTTTCCTTTTGTTTTGAAAAAGGTTCTTTGTCATTATGCGGGTCGATATACCTGAGGTAATACCAGCATGAGCCGGCCCATTGAGGCATGGTGTTTGTCTCACGGCGTCCTTTCCGGCCGTTTTTGTCGGTTACATGCAGCCATTCGGTGGCATTTGCCAGGGGAGATTCACCGTTTTCACCGGGTTGATATTTTTCCAGTTCGGGCAGTGTTAGCGGAAGCTCATCTTCGGATAAAAGACTTATTTCACCGTCTTCCCAGTGAATCACCGGAAAGGGTTCGCCCCAGTATCGCTGACGGCTGAATAACCAGTCTCTCAGTTTATAATTTATGGCTGCTTTTCCCAGTCCTTTATCTTCAAGCCATTTAATGACTGTCTTAATGCCGTTCTCTTTGTTCAGCCCGTTTATTGACAGGCCTCTTATTTTGTCAGAAGAATTTATATAAATGCCGTCTTCTGTCCAGCAGGCTTTTCCTGTCAGCACAGCAGATCGTAATTCTTCATCAGCTCCTGCAGGGTCCATAATACAGACTATGGGCAGCCCAAATTTCTGCGCGAATTCAAAATCACGTGTATCATGAGCAGGAACAGCCATAATTGCGCCTGTTCCGTAACCTGTCAGCACATAATCGGCAACCCATATGGGGATTTTTGTACCGTTTACCGGATTGATGGCATAACGGCCGGTAGGCACACCGGTTTTTTCTTTTGCAAGGTCAGTACGGTCGAGGTCCGATTTTAATGATGCGGCTTGTACATATTCTTTCACCGATGCTTCGTGAGAAGGAATCGTTATTTTAAATACCATCGGATGTTCAGGCGAAATAACCATATACGTAGCGCCAAAAAGTGTGTCGGGTCTTGTGGTATATACCCTGAGCTTTTCATTCATTCCGTCTATTGCAAAGTCAACCTCAGCGCCTGTTGATTTTCCGATCCAGTTACGCTGCATTTCCTTGATTCCTTCAGGCCAGTCGAGTTTTTCAAGTCCGTTTAACAATCTTTCAGCATACAAAGGTATCCTTAGCATCCATTGTTTTAGGTTTTTTCTGATAACCTGATTGCCACATTTTTCATGACTTCCGTCAGTAAGCACTTCTTCATTGGCGCATACAATGCGGCAATTTTCGCACCACCATACCTGAGCATCATCATAATAAGCCAGTCTTTTTCCGTCTATGTATTTTTTCACGGCCTTTTCTCCCATGGCCTTAATCTCAGACGGGATGGATAATTCAGCTATCGGTCGCCCTTTTTGTAACTTTTCATCAAACCATGTATCATATAGCTTTATAAATATCCATTGTGTCCATTTATAGTAGCCCGGATCGGTAGTATTAATTTCCCTGTCCCAATCATATCCGAGGCCAAGAGACTTTATCTGGGCACGGAATGTGTCGCAGTTTTTTCTGGTAGTTATCGCCGGATGTGTTCCGGTTTGTATGGCATATTGTTCAGCCGGCAGTCCGAATGCATCCCACCCCATGGGGTGCAGCACATTGTAACCTTTCATCCTTTTATACCGGGCCACAATATCAGTAGCTGTGTAGCCTTCAGGATGACCTACGTGTAATCCGCTTCCTGACGGATAGGGAAACATATCAAGAATATAATATTTTTGAGGGTTTGAAAAATCATCAGTTGTTTTAAAAGTCTTATTTTCTTCCCAGAACTGTTGCCACTTTTTCTCAATTGCTGTGAAATTATATTCCATTTTTTGCATTCTTTATTTTAAAGCGACAAATGTAAAAAATAATTGAATTATATATTTTCTGAAATATTTTTATATTTGAATAAAAATCCTTCTACTAATGTTTTAAACCTTATATCAAGAAATCGATTACTGGACTATATTTCAAACTTTATACAACATGAATCTCGAGATCATTACACTATTGCTGATTTTTATACTGGCGCCCATGGTTATTATTTACCTCGAGGGAAAATACTCGGCTGTTAAGAAAGTGGGGGCGGTGCTGATTTGTTACGGAATAGGGCTGTTTATCGGGAATACCGGACTGCTGCCCCAAAATGCTGAAAAATACCAGAACCTGCTAAGTAATATAACAGTTCCGATTGCCTTGCCATTAATTTTATTTTCGATGGATATTAAAGCATGGTTCAGTGAGGCCGGGAAGGCATTTACATCATTGATCATAGGTGTTGCGTCAGTGGTAGTGATGATACTGGTTGGTTATTGGATTTTTAAAGGGAGCATAACCAATATATGGCAGGTATCAGGTATGCTGGTTGCAATTTACACCGGAGGGACTCCTAATATGGCAGCGATGAAGACAGCGCTTAACGTTGAAAATGAATTATACATACTTACCCATACTTATGAAGTTGCTCTTGGTGCCATTTACTTAGTGTTTATTCTTTCACTGGCACAAAGAGTATTTCTGCTCTTCCTGCCTCCATACAGTTCTGCTCATACAATTTATAAAGCTAATAATATTGGTCTTGATGATGATGAATTTGATTCTTACAATGGTTTTTTTAAAAGAAAAACTTTCCTGCCACTGCTGGCAGCATTTGGCATCTCAGTTGCTATTTTTGGCATAAGTTATTTTCTGGGTAACCTTTTTCCTGCTGATTATCGCACTGCAGCAATTATACTACTCATTACATCAATAAGCATTGGCTTATCTTTTATTCCCAGAATAAATGCAATCAAAAAGACCTTTCAGCTGGGTATGTATATTATACTGATATTTTGTATTGTAGTATCATCAATGGCCGATCTTCAGAAATTGTCAAATATTTCATTCTCACTATTCTATTATGTAGGACTGGCCATGTTTGGATCGCATTTTTTACATGCTTTCATAGCAAAATTTTTTAAGATTGATGCTGATACAGTTATTATTTCAGGCATTGCGCTTGTATGCTCGCCTCCTTTTGTGCCAGTTGTTGCGGGCGCACTTAAAAACAAAGAAATTATTTTTACTGGCATCATTATAGGTATTATAGGATATGCCATTGGTAATTATCTTGGCGTCTTTCTTGCTTATGCATTGAAATAAAAATACAATGTTATTTATAAAAATGTTTTAACTTAAAATTTTATTTAGTAATTTAATATCAGTTATTAAGTTATGCTTAAAACCATATCATGATTTTATTTTTTATAAAAACGTATTATATTTCATTAATAATTACATATCTTACAGGACTTCTTGGGTCAGATCATACAGGATTTATTATATTTATACCTGATATTTCGTTATGTAAATTTAACTTAATGCATACTACAGCAATTTATACCGAGGCGATATTTTCCTTGTCAGATACAATACTTGTTCCTCCGTTCTTACATAGTTCGGGATTAAGGTTTATAATTGCTGTAATAATAATACTGGTAATATCATTAGTTTTTTATGTATGGACAAAAAGCATTTTAAAGCAAAAAACCTCGCTTGAAAGAATGGTAAAGGAAAGAATACTTGAGATTGAGGAGAAAAACAAGCAATTACTGGAACAGACAAAGGTCTTAAATGAAACTAACACGTTACTGGAAGAGCGTCAGCAGCATATTGCCGAGCAAACTGAGAAACTGATGGCTCAAAAAAAAGAGCAGGAAGACCTGAATGAGCAGTTGAATGAAACCAATACACTTCTTGAAGAAAGACAGCAGCTTATTGAAGAGCAGGCTGAGCAGCTGCAGGCTCAGGCCGAATATCTCGAAGAAGTAAACCAGAACCTGATTACACTGAATGCCACCAAAGACAAATTTTTTTCAATCATTGCCCATGACCTGAAAAACCCGTTTACATCAATTCTTGGATTTTCTGAAATGCTTTTAAGCAATTATGAAAAACTTGCTGATGAAAAAAGGCGGCAATATATTGAAATTATTTTCAACTCGGCAATGAATGTTTATAAACTGCTTGAAAACCTTCTTGAATGGGCAAGGACGCAAACAGGTACAATCAGTTTTGAGCCTGAGCTATTTGATATGAATAGTCTGTTTGGCAACAATCTTGAGCTTATACAGGATAAAATATTAGAGAAGAATATTCTCATTGAAAAAAATCTTCCGGATAAGGTAGAAGCATACGCCGATAAAAATATGATTAATACGGTAATCCGCAATTTGCTTACCAATGCGGTAAAGTTTACCGAGAAAGGGAAGATCAGCATTTCAGTAAAACCTCAGGGTAATTTCTGGGAATGCTCCATCAGCGACACAGGAACAGGTATTCCTCAGCAGAAACTGCAAACCATTTTCAGTGTTGAGAAATCGAAGTCATCGCCCGGCACCCGTGGTGAAACCGGAACAGGTCTTGGGCTGATCCTTTGTAAGGAGTTTGTTGAAAAAAACGGCGGAGAAATAAGGGCTGAGAGCACCGAAGGACAAGGTTCGACATTTTATTTTACTGTTCCGGCGAAAAAGGAAGCATGATATTAAAAAAGATGCGCTACGGCAGCCGTAACGCATCTATCATCACCCTCACGCCATCAGTCCAGTGGCGGTGTTCATTACAGTAATAGAGATAAGCCGAAGAGGCAGGTGCAGTGTATACTCCGGGAATGTCAGCTTTAAGGTCTATGTTTATATTTTTTATTTCATTGGCGCTCATGCCGGTTAAGTAAAATACGATGTAATTCTCCAGTAATTCATAATAATCAAACACTCTTTCTTCCTGCAGTTTTTTCAATTGCCATGCCTGTGGGGTGAGTCCTCCGGGAATACCAACAACTGCTACGGTCATAGGCAAAGCTTCACTGGTTTTGTTGATTATTACTGTTGACAGCCTTACCATATCTGATTCCCTGATTCGTCCTTTTTCGATATAAGTGCTCAATTGTACCTTGCATGAAGCATCGCTTTGTGGTGTCAGTGTTTTCCAACCAAGGTCAAACGAATAGGGTATTGTGGAGCCCGACGAATCAAATTCTACTTTTATTGAATTGTTGCCTTTAACCAGGTATTTTTCAAGACTATCAACTGAGAGTTTTCCCGATTCTCCCTTCTTAAATTTAACTGCAGGCAATAAGTTATCGTTAACATTGATTCTGAATGATCCTGCTGTTCCCTGGTCTTTTGTTACCATCTGAAAGGTGGTTAATGCCTTTAAAGCCAGTATGGTAGCCTGTGTAGAGCCAAATCCGCCATAGCTGCGTGATGCTGCCAGATAATCTGTTATTTCAATTATTGTATTATTAAAATAATTACCTGATTTCAGCAATGCCAGCATAATAAGCGATGCTGTTTCAACACTTGCCGATTTGCCATATGAATTAACAATGGTATTTTCGGCACTGAGTTTTGAAAGGCCTCTTTTTGTGATATCTGAAGCCAATAAGGCAAGCAGTTTTTCAGCGTCATCTTTTCGTTGTAAATTAACAGCGGTATTAGCCATCAGAGCCATTCGGTAGTCATCGCTTGAAGCAACAGCTTCTTCTAAAGCTTTTTTATATTCGTGCGATATTTCTTCAAACGAACAGCCTGTTTCCGACAGTGCATATAAAAGATATGCATTGGTTACTTTTTGCCCTGCACCTGCAAAGCCATATTTTCCATGGTTGCATCTGAAATTGCCGTTTCCGTCGCGCCGGTCGAGCAACCATTGTCGTGTGCGCTCAATCAGTTTATTGCTTACGCCATCGTACACTTTTTTCATTTCTGTAAATTCAAGAAGTCCGTAAGCCGTAAGCCCTTCGTGAGGAGGCGTATGCCCAAACCATTCAAATCCGCCTTCTGAAGTTTCATAGCTTACCAGACGCCTGTAACCCTGTTCGATGTAATTCAATGCCTTATGTTCAATGTCAGGTTTACTTTTCCCGCTGCTTTTGAGATATTGCAATACCATGATATTGGGATAGGTACTTGCAGAAACCTGTTCGAAACAACCATAGGGTTCTCTGATAATCGACTCAATGCCGGATAATAAGTTTTCAATTACAGAAGGATATGCCATAAAATTGCATCTCATCGTACCTTCAATGGCATCACTGCAGTTGAATGTATAGGCCTTTGACAAACCTTCATCTGAAAAAGAGGTAAAGCATGGGAAACCGGTTTTGAATATTTCTATACGCCCGGTAATTTCATCCCTGTATTTGCCTTTCCCAATGCCAATGGTTATAGTGGCAGTTTTACTTTCATACATGGGTTTTATTCTGATCGTATAATTACGGCTTTCTCCCGGGGCAAAGTTCAGAACCGAATCAGGAGCATCCAACAGTTGCAAACCGCCGCTGACCGAAGTACAAAGCTTTTCTGACAATATATGAGGAAGCTTATTGGTTACAGTAATATTAAGATTTATTGTATCAACTGTTGAAACAAACGATGGTACCTTAACATCTATTGAAACCGGTTTTTGGGTGGTGTAGGTATATTCGGCCCTGCCTATCAGACCGTCTGCTGATATTCCTTCCGCAATAGCCCTGAATGTAGTAATTTCATCTGAATTATAAAAGGTAAGCCGTGCCTTCCCATCCGTTGATGTAGTAATGCCTGCGCGCCAGAATACAGTTTCCCTGAAATCAGTGCGTTGGTCAGGCCACAGATTTTTATCATACACCGGGGCATAAAACTCACGCGACCAGGTGTAATTATTTTCAGGGTACAAATAATAGTGGGCATAATTTCTGATAGCAAACCAGTTTCTGTAATTCATATTTTTTCTGGTGTTAATCATTATCACACCTTTTGAGCCTTTGCTGCTATATAATGTTGCAACAGGGCCTTTTAACACATCAATACTTTCTATTTCATCGGCCGAAATTATTGAGAAAGGAGACAAAGTGCCATTGTCAAGGTCTTCATAAGGGATACCATCAATGATAATTAGTGGTGATGAGCCCTCAATACTTGCAAGTCCACGTATTTTAATATCGGCACTTCCGCCATTGTCATTCTGATTATCAATAACTGAAACCCCCGAAACACGGCCTGACAATGCATTTGCAACTAATTCCGGAATGCCGGTACTTTGTTCCCACAAACTAACAATTGTACCCGTAGCATCACTTTTTTTCTGTGTTCCATAACCTATAACCACCACTTCATCAAGTTTCTGAATATCTTCAGTCATACTCAGGCTTAAATTTTGTTTACCGGCATCGGGCGCAGCTGGTTCAGTTACTTTAACATCAGGCCTTATGATTTCAGGTATTTCGTCATGTAAATCTTTATCTGCAGGGTAATTGTTGCTGAAATTATTTTCCTGATGGTTTTCATCCACAATAATCCTCAGCCATTTTTTCTTTGTTCCTTTTGCACGTGCATAGAGTGTTATAGCTTTTGTCGGATCGGCATCAGTTATTACAAAACGTCCCATGTCATCAGTTTCAAATTTAATTACACGACTTTTAGCGCCCCATTCTACGGCTATGATTATTGATGGTACGGGTTTATTATAGCTGTCGACCACCTTTCCTGATATCACATCGCTTCTTTCAGGAAAATACTGATATTCATATTTCTTTTCAATTACTTCCTTCCAGGCAAACCGGCGCCAGCCCTGTGTCATCAGCAGATAATCAAGCGCTTCCTCAGCGTCTGGCTCTTCGTTATTGAAATAATAAACAGGCTCGAATATTTTCCCCCTTACTTCGGAGCTTAATAACAGGTATGAAAGAATATTATCCTGCCTGTCATCAGCCATGCTGATAATTTTGTCTGTTATAACGGCCAGAGAAAGAGAAGCAGCAACAGGTTTGTTATTGAAATCACGGGTTTCGATATCGAGGGTGACTTTTTCGCGCGGAGCATAAATCTCTTTATCTGTTTTTATTTTAATTTTCAGTGTTTTATTGTGGTTTGCAAAAACCAACCTTTCACACATAGGATAATCATTATCATCAAAAAAAGTAATACGGGCTATACCTGCAGGTAAGTCTGCCAAAGACAATTCAGATTTATTATTTTGCCCCGAAGCTTTTATTTCTTTGGAATAGTATATCTTACCCCCCGATTGTAATACCAGACTCCCTGTTACGGGTTTAGTTCCTTCAATATTGACCTCAATCTTTTCATCCTTATTTTTCTTAATATTCATAACAAACCCTTCAGATTGCGCTTCGGGTAAAGGATATTTTTTATTAATTTTTGACGGGTTTGTTATAACAGCATAGTACTTCCTGCCCATTTCAGGTTTAAAATTAAATGCGCCCATGCCGTCATGAAAACTCAGGAAAGTAGTAACCATGTTTCCCTGTTCATCATAAACAGCGCCGCTAATGTCAGACGGTTTGCCAAATTCATTAACTGCTTTGAATGCAAGCCTGGTTTTTATGCCGGTAACAAGGTTTCCGCCTTCAGGGAAAAAGTCAAGTGTTATGTTATTGAGCACAATGGGTATGGCTTTGGATACTGATTCAGAACGGCCTTTGTAACTGACAGCCAATGAAAGCAAACCATCACGTGTTTCAAGAATATCTGGCAGGGAGAAAGTTATTCGGGCTTTGCCCTGTATATCTGTTTCAAAAAACATTTTTGAAAAATCTTTTCCTCCCAGTTGCACCAGGGCAATAACCGGTTGGTAAACCAGTGGCTGGTCTTCCAGATTGCGCAAGGAAAGCGTTGCACATACGGAATCGCCTGAACCATAGGCCTCACGCTCAAAATCAATTTTCATCAGTAAGCGTGGTGTGATATAGCGTTGAACCGGTATATCGCGTGTAAAAAATGATTCCTCGCCAAAATTTTTCATCCATCTGGTATATGCCCTGATTTTGTATAATCCACCCTCGTCATTATTATTTATGTGAAAAACTCCTTTTGCATTCCCGTTTGTGGTATGTATCGCCATATTTCTCACTACTGTGCCCTTTGGACTTAATAATTCAACATAAATAACATGGCTCACGGTGGAGGGAGTATTTTCAACGCCTGATACCAGGTATGCGCTAAACCATAAATCCTCGCCAGGTTTATAAATAGGTTTGTCAATATGTAGATAAACCCTTTCGTCAGGCATCTTTTCATTATAAGCCTTTAAAAGATCTGTAATACATGTAATAAAATTATTATCCTTCAATATTGTAAAGGAAAGCAGAACGATGCTCAGTGATACAATAATGTATCCGGGTGATTTTGTTTTCATGGCTGATAGTAATAAGTGTTATTAGAAAAAGATTTTTACTGCAATGCCATAAGTGCGCACTGATGGCAGATTAAAAAAGTCGAAGCCGGTGTTGTTTGAGAAAGCCAACATTGAAGTATAGGGGCAAAGGCCTTTGTAACGGGATATACAGAAAAGATTACTGGCAAAAATCTCAAACTGCAGTTCACGCAGGAAGGTTGAAACAAGTGTTTTATAAGTGAAGCGAAATTCTTTGAGCCTGACAAAAGAGCCATCCTCAATGGCATCTTCAGCAACTCCGGCATACCCGTAGCGTACCCAGCGGTTTTCTTCCAGCGGTAATGAAGGATCACAAAAGCTTACGGGAATATTATTTACTTGTCCGTCTGTCAATACACCATCAAAAATAAAGTCCCTTGTAAGTCGGTCTGATTCAGTTTCTCTGCCCAACCCGAGATAATTGAGCGTATTTCTGGTACCATTCCATATATCGCCACCTTTACGAAAATCAATAAGCAGCCTGAAAGAAAACTGGTGTAATGTGAATTTGTTTTCAATTCCCATTAGCCAGTCGGGGTTAGGGTTGCCTATAATACGCCGCTGAGGGTCAACCATCGGGAAGCCGTCGTTGCCAATAATCAACTTGCCATTATCATCGCGCAGATAAGCACTTCCTTTAATTATGCCATAAGGCTGGCCTTGTATCATGCATGATGAAACATCGCTGAAACCTCCCAGTATAATTTCACCGGCATTATTAACTTTCTTTACAACGGTTGAATATTTATGAAAATTGAGTGCTATTTCCCATTTTTTGACTCTCCATGAATATAATACATAATGGATGTCTGCATCAATACCTGTTGTTACCAGGTCACCTGTGTTAACGGGTGTAAAACCTTTACCGGCAATATATACAGGATAAATGTAATTATTGATTTTTTTGTTATACCAGTAGAATGAAAAATAGAGTTTCTCAGAAAAGGTATACAATTCAGTTCCTATCTCGAAGTTCATGGTTTTTTCGAGGCTGGTTATATTGCGGCTTGTTATTTCTTCTGTTTCAAAATACCTGTCTGATTCAGCTGCAGTGAACAATATTGAATTCATCATGCCTCGCCTGTATTGCAGGGGTGCTTCTGAGTGGGTTATTGACCATGAAGCATTTAATTTCCAGGAATTTATTTCTCCCATCTTAAACCGGTCAGTTGGTATCAAAGACAGGCCTGCCATTGGCATCCAGCTGGTTTTGGAATGAGTTGATGAATTATAGGCAATAGTTGAAAAATTCACTGTTAGTCCTTTTGAGTATTTATATTTGCCTGTAAGTTTTATTTGACTGCTCAGGCGGGAGATGTTGTTTTTAAACCCGGTATCGTTTGTGTCGATGGTTGCCGTTCGGTTAAGGATTCTTTCTGCATAGTCTTTCTGATAATCAAGCAGAAAATTAACAGAATGCCTGTCAAATGTTTTATTCAATGAGGTTCCGGCCATGATTGAGATGGTGTTGTATTTTTCAGTTCGGTCAATCAATATTCCGTCGTTAAAAAATGCTGTACCTGCCTTATAACCGTAAATATTTGAAGCTTTCTGACTATTGGCAGATGCATTCAGATGCATTTCAATGCTGTTAGCCGGATACACTCTCACGCCGAAAGAACTGAACAGCTTATTATTTATTTCACTGTCTTTAATTGAGTGAATAAGCCAGAAAGGGTTATCAGCCAGGGTGGGGGCAAATGAACGTTGTGTGCCGGAAGGCGTGAGCCATGCGTTTTGATTTTTTGATGCATCATCCAGGCCGTTAGTATTGTCAAAAGTAACAGGGGTACGCAGTGCCATGGAAAAGATGCGCGACTGGCTGAAGCTGTTCATCAGCATGGCGTCAGCATTGAAGTATCGAAGAGAAAAATCAGTTGTAATCTTACTGCCAATTTTCTGATTAAGCAACAAGCTCATATTATGCTCGTGCATGCGGGATGAAGGAATTATTCCTGAAAAGAAGGTATGATTGTAGTTAATAAATATTTTTGAGCAGTAATTGCCGGTAATAAAATGAAGGTTTTGTATTGTTTTATATCCTGTATGAAACAGATTAAGTGAATCAAAGATAAGAGCAGGTATGCCATTTCCTGTCCCCTTATGCACCAGTTTTCCCCTGATATCATAAGGGTAATCCTGATCGCTGTATTCGAGGTTTTTTATTGGTGGTCCCCATGAAAAAACTTCTCCTGTTTCAGGGCCGCGATAAATAAAACTGCCATTCTCATTTCTTCCCTGGGAATAGGTTTTCTGAAGCTTAAGGTTGTAAACAGGCCTGTCAAAAGAAAAGAACAGTTCTGCTTCTCCGGTGAAGTACCATCTGTAATGGGTAGTATGATAAGTATCATAATTGGTGTAACTCCATTTGTTTATCAACCTGTTTTTATTAAAAGATTGTGATTGATCAAGACTGGCAAATCCTTTTGAAGAATCTTTCAGGTTTCCCGGTCTCAGAAGCCTGTTTTTTTTCAGTTGATTATTTGTATTGTGCTGATTGCTGCCCATGCTTTCAAGAGAAGATGAATCAGGAGTCACCAGCATTTCTTTGTTGAGAAAACCAACGTATGAGAATACGAGCGTGGAGCCAACCGGTGCTTCGATTGAATAGTAGCCATTAATATCGGTAACAGTACCGGTTTGGGTTCCTTTTATCAGAACCGAGACTCCTGGCAGAGGATTACCATTAGTATCGGTAAGTACACCGCTTACAGTTCGGGTTTGTGATATTCCGCATAGCATGCTCATCCATGCGAAAATTACTGAAATAAAAAATTTGCGATACATGGCAATGAGATTTAATGGTTTACTTAAGTGACAACAACAAAAACCGATACCCCCAAAAACTGGATTTTTTCATTTTCAAAAAAACCTGTAAATTTGTCATGATTTATGGCCCCGTAGTTCAGCTGAATAGAACGTCAGATTCCGGTTCTGAAAGTCGGGGGTTTGAATCCCTCCGGGGTCACAAATAGAGAAAAAGGACAGCAAAGCACTGTCCTTTTCTTATGCAAGACAATAGAGTTCATACCAGAGGGATCATGAAGCGAAGCGAAACTAATCCCTCCGGGGTCACAAAGAGAGATAAAGGACAGCAAAGCACTGTCCTTTTCTTATGCAAGACAATAGAGTTCATACCGGAGGGATCATGAAGCGAAGCGGAACTAATCCCTCCGGGGTCACAAAGAGAGATAAAGGACAGCAAAGCACTGTCCTTTTCTTATGCAAGACAATAGGTTTTAAACCGGATCTGTCATTAGCCTTATTTTTCTAATGACCGCCATTAGAAAAACTTGTTGTTTTATCATTGAAACCCCCATCCCGAGAACTCTGGATTATCTGCATGGTTATTTGTTCTGAGACCTCGGGATGGGGGTTCTCTTAGACATTTATAAATAAAAAAACATTTTCTAAGGAATATTAATGTTTTGCAATGACAAATCGATTACCCCGATGTAGTGATTGTTTCAATTCTAAGCCTTTGGTACTGATTACAAATGCTTTATTACTTATACATTTTTTAGTGCATAATCAGGGTTATCGGTGCGCTTCTCTCCTAATGACAAATCCGGGTTTAACAAAAGTATGATGATAAAAATACAATAAAGTAAAAATGTTTTCCGGATGAACAGGCTTGCTCTTAAGGCTGTTTTCCTTGCCATTGGCAACATTCAGCTTAAATGGACAATGCCCGCTACTGATTGGGGTATGATTATTAACCAGTTTATAATTAAATTTGCAGACAGAGTCGTATTTAATAATAAACCAGCTACTAGTTTACACAAAAATATTTAAAGGCTCATTCATTATAATTATTTTTTAATTTTATTATTTTCTTTTAAAAATTCTTACTTTTATTTATTTTTATAAAATCACTCTAAAATATACTAATATT
>JAJUGM010000018.1 GCA_029268165.1 Bacteroidota bacterium | reverse complement strand
TTAAGTTGTTTTTAACCCTAAGTTCCCTTTTCTTTACTATTAAAATATTTAAGTTATTAACAACCTGTTAATTAATGCCCGAACTCACGTTAAAATAGGGAAAATAGACAAAAGGTTTTATGAGTATTAAATATATATATCAGGAATAAACAAATACATCCAGGCAAATAAAAATATGATGTATTTTTAGAGGAAATTATTCATTGTGAGCTCTTGGAAAGAGCGAACCAATGGATTTCCCGATCAAGAAAAATCACTTTTCTGGTACAACGCCAGCAAACCGGAAAAGTTGATTTTTCTTAATCGCATTGTATTAGAAATTTTTCTAATGCAATAATTGGGTTGAATCGATTCACCCCAGCGCTTTTATCAACCATTCCTTTTCAATAGGAACAACACCCACTTTTTCGCATACGAGGCCGGCAGCAAGGTTTGATAGCTCTGCCGTGTTCACTGCACTGAGACCATGGGCAAGGCAAAGGCTGGCCATTGCAATAACTGTATCGCCTGCGCCCGATACATCAGCCACTTCTCTTTTCACGGCCGGCACTACATGGCAACTATCATTGTCGGTTACTATCATTCCGTTTTCTGAAAGTGTGACCATAACCATGCTGAAAAATTTTTCCTCCCTCAGTTTCTTTGCCGCAAGGGCAATGGCATTAATATCATTTTTATTGATATGCAGATTAAGCCCTTCAGTAAGTTCTTTAAAATTGGGCTTAAAAAGCGTTGCATGATGGTAATGGCTGAAATTTCTTTTTTTTGGATCGACAAGTGTGGGAATTCCCTTTATCTGCGCAAGTTGAATAACAAAATCTATTGTGCCGGGGGTAATAATTCCCTTATCGTAATCCTGAAAAATGATGGCATCAATTTTTTTTGAATCAATATTTTTTTTAATTGTATCATTCAGTTTTTCCTGCATTTCCTGAGAAAGGTATTGTTCTGTTTCATTATCTATGCGGAGCAGGTGCTGATGTCCGGCAATTACACGGGTCTTTACTGTTGTTATTCGTTCAGGTGATTCAATTAAGTTGTCATCGGGAATTTGGGCATTTTTTAAAAGCATTCTGAAGGTCTTACCTGCTTCATCATTACCAATAACCGAACAAATTAAAGGCACAGCGCCGAGTGAGTGCACATTAAGTGCCACATTGGCAGCGCCTCCCATTCGTGATTCGGTTTTCATACTTGTTACAACAGGCACGGGTGCTTCGGGAGATATTCTTGACACTGACCCCCAAAGATAAGTATCGACCATCACATCGCCCACAATTAAAATATTGCAGGAACTAAATTTTTCAAAAAGTGCTGTAATATCCAATTCTCCGGATTTTATTTGTTTGGCAAATATAGCCAGCAGAATGCGATTTCAAAATACCGGGATGTTATTTTTCGGTAAGTTCTTTCAGCCTTTTCCGTAATTCCTGTACCTCCCGATTAAGTTCTTCTTCACGGCGTGCGGATTGCTCCTGGGTTGCGCGGAGTTCTTCCATATTCTGACGCATTTCTTCTTCCTGAGCAGCCATTTCCTCAGCCTGCTGCTGCGATTGTTCAAGTAAATAAGTGGTTTGTATATTTGCTTTAATTGAAGAAATAGTAGCAGCAATACTTTCGCCTACTCTTTCAATAAATTCAATAACGTATGAAGGAAATTCCTTAAATGATGCCAGTTCAATCAAACCATAAATAACATCGTTGTAAATCAGTGGGACAATCAGCAGGGCGCGTGGATTTTCATCTCCAAGTCCTGAAGTGATTTTTATATAATCGTTGGGTATTTCGGTAAGATATATTTTTTCCTTTTCCTGGTAACAGCGCCCTACAAGCCCTTCACCCACATGTATTTCTTTTTGAAGGTATTTTCGGCGGTCAAAGGCGAAGCAGGCTTTCATTTCAATGATAATATTGTTTTTATCACTGTCATTAATAATATACATACCTCCCTGGTTGGTATTGGTATATTTTACCAGCTGGCTGATAATTTCGTATGAAAATTCCTCGAGGTCATTATTACTTTTGCGGAGTATGTCGCTGAATTTGGCAAGCCCCTGCGATGCCCAGTTGCGCTGGTCGTCCTCTTCTTTTCTTTTTTTCTCTTCTTCAGCAGCTTTACGAAGTTCATCGCGCATTTCAATTAATGAATGCCCCAGAACATCTTCGTCACTAAGCGGAGTAAACTCACTGTTGAAATTTCCTTTCCCAATCTCCAGTGAAAAATTGAAAATATTGGTTAGTCCTTTCACGAGCAAGTTGAGTGCTTTTGACATTTGTCCCACCTCATCACTGCCTTCCGGGAGCTTATCTTTAGGCAGAACGCCCTTGCTCATTGAGAGCAAAATATTTTTTGTTCTGTTGATAGGCACAGCCAGCGAATTAATAGTAAAAACGCCAATAATTATAGCGCCAATAACCAGAATCAACCCCATAATGAAAATACGGGTTTTGAAGGCATCAAAAGTTTTTACCATATCAACCCGGGCACCTTCAACAATTTTTTCCTGGCCTTTCCTTAACTGGTCAATTTGTCTGAGTACACGCTGGGTAAGAGCCATCACTTCACCTCCTTCTTCTGTCATCGGCGTCACTTCAAAGACAATAAATGGATCGTCGTAACTCTCAAAAGTACTGAGTTGTTCCATAATGTACTGATGCTTCGGGAAAAGTGTATCAATGATTACCGAGTCAATATGCATCAGCAATTGCTGGTGTCTGGCACTGTCCCACATTAACTGAAGGGCTTTCAGTGTATCAATGGTTTCTTTGTAAGTTCGTTCATGCAAATCTTTGAGCCTTAATTTATCAGGTGTGTCAGATATTTTATCAATAAATACCCATGACTTAATAAGCATACGGGAATCATTGATCTTATTATACAGCTCGTTGATGAATTCAAGTGAAGGTGTATAGACGTTGGAAATCTTATCATTGACCTCACGGCTTTTTTCAAGCGCGCTACTGGTAATTAATGCGTTGACAATAACAGCAACAGTCATTATACCAAATCCAAGGCCAATTTTAGCAGCAATTTTTAATCTCATGCCTATGCTTTTAAGTTGCTTTTACAAAAAACTAAATTAATAAAATTTTCCTGTTTCATGAAAGATGCTGACACCATTTTTATTTGTAAATCAGATATTATTATTTGATTTAATTGCGCAGAGCAATTGTTCAAGGGCTTTTATCAATATTTTCCTTGGGCAAGCAATATTGATCCTCTGAAAACCTTCGCCGTTTTCTCCAAATAGAGTACCGTTACTTAGCCCAAGCCGCGCCTTTTGTATCATAAATTGCTGTAATTCTTTACTGTTCATGTTCATTTCCCGGCAGTCGAGCCATACCATATAGGTTCCTTCAGGCTTTACTGGATTTATACCTGTATTATTGCTTTCAAAAAAATCAAGCAGGGTATCAAGGTTGCCTCTCAGATAAGCCATTAGCTGATTAAGCCACTCTTCACCTTTATTATAAGCTGCTTCAAGGGCGGTAAAACCAAAAATGTTGCCAGACCCCACATGAACATGGTCAAGAATTGTCTCATATTTCTTTTTTAACTCAGTATTGGTAATGATCAGGTATGAAGTTGACAAGCCTGCTATGTTGAAAGTCTTGCTTGCCGCCATGCAGGTTATTGTTTTACCGGCAATTTCGTCCGAGAGGGTTGCCAGGGGTATGTGCCTGTTTCCGGGGTAAACAATATCACAGTGTATTTCATCAGATATAATCAGGATGTTCCTTTTAATACATATTTCGGCAAGCCGCAGAAGGTCTTCCTTTTTCCAGACATTACCTGTTGGATTATGCGGATTGCACAGGATGAGCATTTTCACCCTTTCGTCAAGAACGGAGAGGAGGTGACCGAAATCAATATGGTAAGCTCCGTTTTCATAAAGGAGCGGATTTGTCAACAATATCCTCCTGTGATTTAATACGGCTGAAAAAAACGGAAAATATACGGGCGGCTGAATTACAATGACATCACCGGGCTCAGTAAATGCCATAACCAGCAGGTTTAGTGCCGGAACAACACCCGGTGAAAAACTGATCCATTCCTTTTTTATCTGCCAGTTATGCTTTCGTGCATTCCATCCGATTATTGCTTCATAAAATGAATCGGGAATATAAGTATAACCTAATATTTCATGCTTTAGTCTTTCTTTTATAGCCCCGATAATAAAAGGAGGAGTAGGGAAATCCATATCAGCAACCCACATGGGAATAATGTTCCTTTGGCCGAAAATTTTCTCCCGCAGGTCATATTTATAACACGATGTATTTTCACGTGAGATTTCAGCATCAAAATCATAATTCATAGCAGCACCTGATTTATTGTGCAAAATACATAATTAATAATCATTAAAAAACAATTACTTTAATCTGTTTTTCTTTTACCTTTGAACTTTCAGATATTCATTTAATTATGCCAATAATAAAGCCCCGGAAAAGTTTAGGGCAGCATTTTCTGAAAGATAAGAACATAGCCCGGAAAATAGTTGGTTTGCTTCGAGCTGAAGGATGCGGAAGCATTGTGGAAGTAGGCCCCGGCACAGGAATTCTCACTGAATTCTTGCTTGAAATTAATACGATTCCAACTCGTTTTGTTGAGATTGACGAAAATGCGGTGAACCTCCTGACAGAAAAATTCCCTGAAATATGCAACCGGTTAATTCATTATAATTTTCTTGACCTTGATTTGTCAGCTAATTTTCAGCCACCATTGGCTCTCATTGGAAATTTACCTTATAATATTTCGAGCCAGATTTTTTTTAAAGTGTTGGATAACAGGAATATAGTTAAAGAAATGGTTTGTATGGTTCAGAAAGAAGTGGCTCAGCGGATTGCATCATTGCCTGGTAATAAAAGTTATGGCATTTTAAGTGTCTTATTGCAGGCATACTATGATATTGAATATCTTTTTACTGTAAAGCCTGAGGTTTTTTATCCGCCTCCTAAGGTCAACTCAGGCGTTATTAGGCTGATGAGAAACGAAACAATCCATTTACCCTGTGATGAAACCCTATTTTTTAATGTAGTAAAAACAGCATTTAACCAACGGAGAAAAATTTTAAAAAATTCCCTCAAATCGCTTATGGCTGATACCTTATCTTCTGAGCCTATACTGATGAAAAGGCCTGAACAACTTTCGGTAAGTGATTTTGTTTATTTAACAGGCAGATTGTGTAAGGCAGACTAGGGCAGTAGCACGGATTTTATATGGCTTTATTGTTAAAATTCCGGACAGGGAATTTCGCCTTTTTTCTTGCGTCGCGGGAGAATAAACTTGTAACTTAAAGAAATCTCGTGTGATCCCATAGCCTGTGCAATAAGATTGGATATCGTCAGGTCGTAACTATATCCTATGTTGAAATGGCGTGTACGGTATCCGACAAGTATAACAAGGGCATCACCACGCTGCGAATTAAATGGCGGTATGCCCCTGTACCATATACCTAATACAAGAGGATTCTTATGCCAGTAAACGCCTAAATCAAGCTGGGTATATTGTGCCTGCGTTTTTAATAAAAAAGCCAGTGTCATGGTTTCTTCCACAGGTTTCAGCAGCCTTCCCCTTCTGATTAGTTCAACCCCTCCGAAAACCGATACTTTTATAGGCACTTTTTCTTTGGAGGCATATAATGAAACATTAGGCCTCAGCAAATGATCAACCGTACTGCCCACCCATACACGCTTTGAGTAAAGAAGTCCTGACAAACCTAAGTCGACATCACGGGCTTTTTTCAGTGACTGGGGAAAACTGGTTCCCCCGTCGGGGTTCATCACTTTATCAATAAAGGTGAGCTTATCAAATGCCAGCCCTGTTTCACGGTAAGAGAAATGTAATCCGGGTCGTGCAAAAATCCATGGTGTAAGTTTAATATTATAAGAATACTGCACTCCCAGGCTTAATGTTCCCAGTTCACCTGTTCCTGCGACATCCCTGTATGCCAGGAAACCTACTCCGCTGTTAAAATTGGAGAAATAATGATCGTAAGAGAAACTATGTGTTATAAATGTAGCTGGTAATTCAATCCACTGGTCACGAAAATTGTAACAAATACGACTGCCACCTGTAGCACCGGCAAACGATGGTGCCAGATATAGCGGGTTTGAATAAAACTGTGAAAACTGAGGATCCTGTCCGAAATTGATTCCACAATTTAACAGAACTGTAAATGAAAACAATATGTGATACCGAGCCATCAGATGCTGCAATACGTATTTTATAATTTTTACGAAACGTTTGAAAATAAGTTTATTTATTCCGCTTTAAAATAAAAACTATTTCATATAAAATAAACAAATTTGATTACATAGTTATTAACATATCATAAATTATTGTTAATGATTGTCTTAAAAACATATTAATAGTTAAGCTATTTATAAAGTTAGACTTTCTTCGTTCATTTTATTGTTGTCCTGGCTCACGTACAATGAGCGTAACATCTCCGGCGGTTACGAAAGGTTTTCCGTCTGAAAATGTTATATTAACTTTCCAGACATAGACATCCTGTTTTGCTGGTCGTCCGTTAACAAAACCGTTCCAGCCTTTTTTGACTTCGGTGCTCACAAATATCAGTTCACCCCAGCGGTTATATATTTCGAGTCTGTATTTTTCCACTCCCTGTGCTACAGGTCTGAACACTCCGGGGTCAGGCAATGACGGATCATAGTATTCATCGGCCGGTTTTGCGGGATTAATTATAAAGGCATTCGGAAACTTGATTAATCTTGCGCCCATTACAGTTATTGGTATTTCGCTCGTCAGTGTATCAACACAGCCTTCAGTTGATTCAGATATTAAAGTAACATAGTAGTGCCCTGTATCAGCGTAAACATGTGTGGGTTCAAATTCAGAGGAAGTAGTACCATCATCAAAATCCCATAAATATTTATTCCCTTCAATGGTGCTGTTGAAAAATTTAATAGGTGTAGGCGACTCGGTTTGTGTTTCCTCAAAAACTGAAGTGGGTGCGAAAGTAAAATCAATTACCGGCTTCGGATATACAGTAATTCTTTTATAGTCCCAGTTAACTCCTCCATCTCCGCTTACAGACAGCCTTATCATATACGTGCCCGCCGTATCATAAGTAATGGCATCAGGATATGGTTCTGTTGATGTCAGACCCTGATAGCCAAAGTCCCACTGGTAACTGTCAGGATAGTTATATTTTGTGAAAGACGGGAATTCAACCCTGAATGGCATACATCCTGCGATATCCGGGCCAAGGTCGACCTGAGGGATTGGCGGGTTAATAACCACATACCGGTAAATGGTGTCACTGCACTCCGGATTGATTTTGTTATTGACAAACATGGTAATAGGTACCCGGTTGCCGTTATTAATATCTCCCCAGTGCGTATATTCTTTTACAAATGACGATGCCGATTCATTTGATGTAGTGCCATCGCCAAAGTCCCAGGTATAATTCCATACATTGTTGTTTAAGGTGTAGTTATTTATTATGACCGTAGTCCTGTCGTCAGTTGTATCAAAATCCTGCATTACCGGCTGAGGCATAAATTCACCTGTTGGTTTCGGGTAAACTGTTACCTGTTTTGTGGTATCAGCCGAACAGTTATAAGCCGAAATAGCTTTAAACCTTACATTAAATATCATGTTTGTTGCTGTTTCATTCACAAAACGATATGTCGGATCCTGGTAATTGCTTACGACCTTATCATCAACATACCAGTAATACTCACTTTCATTGGTGGCAGTTCCGTCGAAATCTACCTCAAGCGGGTTACAACCAGCCCATGTTGAAGCAGTAAAATCAGCACTGACACCGGGATATATCCTGATAGGTTTTGTGCTGGTATCGGAGCATGAATAGGCTGTTGTAACAATAAGCTGAATCTGTTTTTCAAGAATGGATGATTCTTCATTATAAAATATTTCCGTTGGGTTTTGCTCTGCGCTTGTATGGCCATTGTCAAAATCCCATGCATACGATAGCCCTGTGCCTATTGATTTATCAGTGAAAGGAACAGTGAAAGGCGGGCAATCAACTGTGACAGGGTATGTAAAATCAGCTACGGGCTTGGGGTGCACAATAATATCTGCAGTAACTGAACTATCGCAGCCATATTCAGATGTTGCTGTGAGGCTTACAGTAAAATTCTGATCATCAGTTTGGGTAAAATTCCTGTATGTATGGGCTGGATTTGTTTCGGTAGAAGCTGCGCCATCGCCAAAATTCCAGTAGTATGATAGTGGTACTGCCGGTTCAGAATTATTTGTGAACTGAGTGGTATGCGGATAACAAAATTCTGCATTATCCATAGTAAAGGCAGCTCTTACCTCGGGATAAACTATAATATTTTCTGTCCATGATGTATCACACCCCTGCGGATTTGTTACGGTGAGGTTAATTGTACGATTAAGATTTGTAGCGCCTTTGTTGGAATACGTATGGTTAAACTGCACATCCGACATATCATCGTCAATCATGCCATCATTTTCATAATCCCAGTAGTAATGATTAATGCCGCCGCGGGTATTGGTGCGATCAATAGTAAACAGATCGTCGGAACAGATTGATGGCCTGTCTATGGTAAAGTGGGCATAGATATAGGGATATATCTCCACCTGTATGGTTGTATCGTCAAAACATCCATATTGAGTTGTTGCGGAAAGCCGTATATCACGAAATACGCTTGAAGAGCTGGTGTGAGAATAAGTATAGGGGTCAGGGGTTACCAGGTTGGAATACTTACCATCGCCGAAACTCCATACAAAGCTTGTTCCCGGAATAATATTTGACTGATTGATGAAACTTACCTGCAGAGGTTCGCACCCTGCAATTTTATCAGGCGTAAATCGTGCAAACATTTCAGGGAATACGGTAACAGTATCACTTTTTGTGGCTTCACAACCATGGCTGTTGAGCGTCCGCAGTTTAACTTCATACCTTTGGGGCAATAATGAAGTATTATGGTAAGTGGGTATGTTGGGATTACTGAAACTGTGCAACACTATTGAGTCTGTTGGCGTGTATTTCCATATAAAATCTACAATTCCGCCTGAAGAGTAATTATCAACTCTTATTTTAAACGGTGAGCAGCTGTCGAGCCTGCTGATGGCAAAGTCAGCTGTTACCTTTGAATATACCTGCACAGGCTTTGTCATACTGCTGTCGCAGCCTACAGGATTTGTAACCGTGAGCGTTACAAAATAAGTAGTATCATAGTTTGTATTGTTCTGATAGGTTTTAGGAGGAGGATCCTGGCTTGTGGAATAGGTATTATCGCCAAAATCCCACATATAATTGATATTTTTCCCCTTTGATGCATTAATAAATGTAACCGGTAACGGGTTACACCCAACGTTTGATGTGCCAAAGTCGAAGTTGGCTGCTACCTGCGGGAACAGAGAAACGGTGCGCATCACTGAGTCGGCACATGCGTAGGCATTTGTAGCTTTGAGCCATATATAAAACGTAGTATCATTATCGGAGTTGTTTTCGTAAGTGTGATAAATAGGAGGTACTGTAGCAAAGGTGGTTTGTTTGTTGCCATCTCCAAAATCCCAGTCAAACTGGCTGCCTCCTAATGAAATATTGGAAAACTGAACATTAAGAGGTGAGCAATTATTGGCATAGTCAAGCGCAAAGTTGGCCTTAACAAAGGGATGCACTGTAATATAATCAATCATAGTGTCGGTGCAGAAATAGTCACTCCGTGTTATCAGCTTAATGGTATAAACCTTGTTTGCAGTGGTCCTGTTAAAATAACGGTGAACAAAACCCGAACCTGTGGTATCCATAAAGAAAGTGCCATCACCCAGGTCCCAGTCATTCAACAACCTGTAGCCAATGGAATTATTAATAAAACCAACTTCTACAGAATCGCAGATATCATCATCAGATTTAATGAAATCTGCATGTACCTCAGGATAAATTATAAGCCTTTTGGTGAGTGCAGTGTCGGGGCATCCGTATGCGTTAAGCCCGTACATGCTTACAAATAAAGTATCAGGGTTAGGTTGTGTTGAGTCGTTGTGGTTAAAAGCAAAGGTATTACTGTTGTTTCTCACAAATACACTGTCGAGAAATGAACGGTTGCCGTCAAAAATGTTCCAGTAATAGTTGCTCACGCCAACCGAGCCTCCCGGGTTAATATTGGTAGTGAAAGGAGAACAACCTGCAAGGTTATCTAGTGCAAAATTTGCATTTATATATGGATGCACAGTTACCGGCAGATGAGCTGTATCAGAGCAGCCGTAAAGAGAAATACCAATGAGTTGCACATCAAACACTTTATCATTGCTTGTATTATTTACGAAAGTATAGGATGTATTGGGTGTATAAGTTTGCTGATAGGTTACAAAATCCCAGTATGTATTAGCCGTATCAATAAATCCGACAGTAGTATCTGTAAAGTTAACCATGAGCGGATTACACCCCATATTGGTATCGGCAATGAAACCTGCGTGGACATTAGGAAGGACTGTTATGGTTTTTTCTCTTATACTAAGGCACTCATTAAAAGGCGCCCATGCATATAGCCTCACCCTATAATATTGCGGAGTATCTGTTAAATTTTCCGGGTATAAATGGTTAAATGGATTGGGAAGAAAAGATTGACTTATTGTATCATTAAAATTATCCGCGTTAAAATTCCATACCATTCTTGCAGCTAGGTTAAAATCAGTTTGGTTAGTAAACAAGGGATTAAAAGGAGAGCACCCACTTGAAGGTGAAACATCAAAATTAGCAGTTGGTGCAATATATACTCTTGCCTGCACATAAATTGTTGTGTCGGCAAAGCAATCTCTGTATATAATAACCCCGAATTTATATACACCTGAAGCCGGAGGACTAAAATAAACCTCATTATTGGTTGTACTATTGAGATAAATTGTATCGCCCGGATTTGTGGCACCAAACCACTTGTATGCTATACCTCCTTCAACGGCAAACATAATAGGATCGAGGCTGCAGTATGTTTTTTTGGATGGTGCCCTCGGACCTCCTATTCCTGCAAAACCTCTATTTGAGCTGTAATCTGAAAAATATCCATATTTACCACCAGTAGCTGCGGCTCCATTTTGAATGCCTAAATGGAATAAAGAAATAGGGTTATAAATAGTTGCTGTTGTGCCAGCGCCTATTTTTGATGTAAAAAAATTTGATACGGTAGGGTCTGACCATCGTAAAACAGCCCAAGTGCTGTCAGGAATAAAATCAAAATAACTTTTAGGCACAGGATATACTGTTGAACCAATTATTAATGAAAAATTTTCAATACTTTTATTTTTTAAGGGGCTGGCAGGATTTGTTTCATTTCTTACCATAAGATTTATCTGTAAAGCATCGCCACTATAGTTGTTTCGTGTAAATGTTACCTTATGTGACCCCGTACAACCGTCTATCGTCGGCAATGTTGCACCTCCTAATTCACCTCCTCCGCCCGTACCACTTAAATGATTTACATATACAGGCTCGGTACAGTATATTCGTGTAGTAGTAGATGTAATATCTTCATAATAAACCTGTCCTGTATTAATTGTCGTTTTGAGAATGCCGTTGACATATACTCCCGTGTTATTTTTTGTTGCTGTTATGAAAAATTTTTCTGTTCCATCACCCGGAGGTGAAGGTGTTTGATTATAAATATTACCTTTCATTACGATATAATTTCTTCCAATTAGGCTGGTAGGAATTAATTGATCACCGCATATATCGTAACTATAGCCTCCTAAATTATGTCTTTTTCTTATAGAATCATCATACCATGTAATTGCAATCTTCTTATCAGAAGTAACATGTACTCCGTTAATGTGGTTTGCACCCGTTGTACTGCTTGCCACAAAAGCAAAAGTTTCACCACGGTTTAGTGTGAGGGTTATTACCTGAGGTGGAGCAGAAGGGAAATTCTGCCATACACCATTACGGTATACTGTTACAGTTGTATTATCTTCGGTCGCTACTATAACAAAGCCACTGTATGGAGTTGGTGTATAACCAGTACCATTTGGAAAATAGTTTTGAGTGGAAACATAAAAATCAGTGCCTAATGCATTTTTACCTTTTAAGGCAAAGATATCACGGTTACATCTGTTGTTAAGTTCGTAATATACTGTAATATTTCCTTGGTCCGAAGTTATTCTTAGCCCTTTTTTTTGGATAGTCTGCCCCGGAGGGAGTGGCCATGGTTGTGAATAATTCTCAAAAACATCAGGTGTAAATGGAGGTGAAAGAGGAATCATTTGATGCTGTCCCGCAGCTAAAGAGAATTCAATTGGAGTAAATGAAGGATCTGCCGGCATTTCAATTTTTACATTGGTTGCCTGTTCTGCAGTAACATATAAATTTATTGGTCTGCCATGTCCATAAGGGGGTGTTGGATTACAGTCGTGCCCTCCTGTAACATCAGGTGCTGCAAACCAGAATTCATTATCAATCTGGGCACTAACAATCAGTGGCAAAAAGAGGGTTAAAAATAACAGTATGCCCAATCGTTTTGTTTTCATAGGGTTTGATATTGATATTCAAATGGTTTTTAAAAATTCAGCTTAAAAATACTATTAAATCTTTAACAATAGTTGCCAATGGTTATAACTTTTTAACATACTATACGTAAAAACATACAAAAAGTTCTTTTCTTCAAAACTAAAATCGTTTAGCCATGCCACGTTTATTATTTTTAGCCACTTTATATTTTTTGATTTTACAAAGTCTGCTGTCTCAGGATACCACAATTTATTACCTTAACGACGGCTTTGAAACTACTCCCCGCCAATGGGTTAGCCAGCCTTCTGTACCCTTTCATCCCGAGGTTTATTGGACATATCGTAATGGAGCTGCAAGTGGAGTGCCTTTATCTGCATATGAAGGTTCATATAATGCATACCTATATTACTCTTCTTTTCAGCCATATAATTGCAGGTTGGTGTCATCAGCCATAGATTTAAGCACTGCAATTAAACCGCAGCTTACATTTTACCATACACAGGCTCTATCTTCTGATGGCAATGATAAACTTACTGTATTATTTAAGGCAGGAGCATCTGGTACATGGGATACTATTGCACAATATATTGCTAATGTGGAAAGCTGGACAAAACGTACTTTCAATATTGAAGAATATGGCTCAAAATATCTTACAAGCCAGTTTTATGTTGCTTTTTCGGGTAATGTTATAGGTGGCCATGGAATATGTATTGACAATGTAAAAATTGAAGAAAAAGGTATAATTCCTCGCTATATATATTCAGTTGATGCTCTTAATGTAGACCACCCCTTGATACCTACAGGAGTCAAGGATATTCCTTTATTCAGAATTAATATTGAAGTCATCGGAAATACAAATACTATAATTCTTGATTCAATTAAAATTAAATCTTTGAGTAGTGATAATAACGTTTTTGAAAGCAATGCATTTTCTTTATTTTATACAAGAGATGATATTTTCATGAATAAATACAAAGGGGTTTCCACTAAAATAGGCACAGATCAAAGTATTTCAAATGGGTATATAAAATTTAACAATCTTAATTTATCACTCAAAACAGGGCAACATTGTTTTTGGTTAGTAGCCGATATTAAATCAACCGCGCCTCATAACTCGATTGTTGATTTTATGCTCGATGCCAATAGCATTTTTGTTAGTGGTAACGCTTATCCTAATTCAGCAATATCACCTTCGGGGAATAATATCATTGAAGAATCAGTTTTTTTTGATGATTTTGAAACCGATAAAGGCTGGACAATTAATTACGATTTTGAACGCGATGTTCCTAAAGGTAAATTTGTTATTATTAACTCAGATCCTGATTTTGCATATTCAGGTGATAAAATTATAGGTACTGATTTAAATGAAGACGGGGCATATAGACTTTCAATTGATTCAGCCAATGCCTATTATGCCACAACCCCAACAATTAATTTGAAATATTTCGATAGAGTAAAACTTTCATTATTTAAATGGAATACTATCGAAACCCAAGATAAAGGCAGTATAGATATAAGTATTGACGGAGGAACAACATGGACCTCTGTATGGCAATCTCAAATACATGGTCAATTACCTGAATATACTTGGAATAATCTTTACATATTTAATGAAATTAATAGTATCGTTAAAAGGCAGCCAAATGTTAAATTCCGTATAGGAATAAATTATTCGGATGATAATAATGCTTATGCAGGGTGGAATATTGACAATTTTGCGGTTACGGGTGAGTATCTTACCAACGATGTGGGCATTACTGACATTCTTTTACCTTGTGATGATTGTATCAACACAGGGTATGATACCGTAAGGGTGGTAGTGAAAAATTATGCGGCGGTTCCAACGCCTTCAAACCTCCGGCTGTTTTATTCGCTCAGCGGGTCTCAGGGAACAAAAGTATATGATACTATTACAACACCAATACCTCCCGATGGCTCATTGGTGTTTACTTTTACACGCCCCGCTAACTTTCCCTCGGCCGGTGTTTATCATTTTTTGGTAAGTACTGATAGTCCAGGGGATCAAGATAGGTCAAATGATTCAATATACAATTCAATTTTGATTCAGGAAAATATTTCTCCTCCGCATACAGTAAATTTTGAGACATGTAATGGTTACTGGAAAAGCGGAGGTATTTATAATACATGGGAATGTAAAGTACCAGACTTAAGTATTGGTTCGGTACCAGGTAGCCCAATAGCATGGGTACTTTCACCATATGGTAACTATTCTGATAATGATAGTTCATTTATTATTAGTTCATGTTATAATTTAATAGGTGATGAAAGGCTTGTTCTGGAAAATAAATACTGGATGTTATCAGAACAGGGCAATGACGGGGCTAACGTTCAGTACACAACCAATGACGGCATTACCTGGACAGTTCTTACAAAAAATACTTTTGGTTATCCGTGGGAATGGTATGAAAACTATGTCACTTCCTTGGAAAATATAGGCTGGTCGGGCAATAGCAATGGATGGAAGACAGCTAAAACCATTTTGCCGCTATCACTGAATTCGCAATCAAGGGTTAAATTCCGTGTTTTATGGCAATCAGATGCTGATTCAAGCAATAGAGGATTAGCCTTTGACGACTTTAAAATTTACCCTGCGCCTTATGATATTGGCGTTACAGCAATTAATGGTTTCGCAACCCGTTGCGAGGGATTAAATCCGCAGGAGGTTACGGTGTCTATTAAAAATTATGGCCTCAATGCCCTGAAAACCAACGATACAATCATTGTAGGCTTTGACTTTAACAACACCCGTATTGCCATTGATACTTTCAGACTGGCAGCGCCCTTATTGCCCAATCAGACCATCCAGCATACGTTTTCTGAGAAAATAACCAATCTTTTGCCTGCCTCATATAACATCAGAGCTTATACACTTATTGAAAAAGATCCATTCTTCTATGGTACCAATAACGATACTTTCTCGGTTTCATTTAACGTACTGCCAAATCCTACCATAGGCCTTCCGGACACTATACAGACCAAAGAACCCGATACGGTTGTTCTAAGGCCTTATTATCATCCCGATTATGACTATCTGTGGCAGGATGGCAAAACAACAGTAAATTACGATGTTGATAAGGGAGGCCTTTATACGGTAACCGTGACGGCTACCCGTGGCAATGGTTGCTCGGCAAAAGACTCCACTTATGTTGAACTTTTATTCTATGATGTTGGCGTGGATAGCTTGATTCACCCTGCCAATCATTGCGGCCTATCAACTCAGGAATATATTACATTAAGGATAAAGAATTACGGAACCGACAGCATTCCCGCAGGGCAGAAAATGAAAGCCGCATTTGTACTTAATAACGGAGCTCCTGTGATTGACACATTTTATCTGACTAATACTTTGTATTCAAAACATTCACTTATTCATACATTTACCGTGGGGCCGGTAAACCTTTCGGCAAAAGGAATTTATAACTTTAAGCTTTATGCCGATTATTCGGGCGATACGGTTAATTATAATGATACAATAGTTCGTAGCGTTGAGATGTATGGATATCCGACAGCTAACCTTGGTCCCGACCGCACCATACAGGCACTGCAATATGAGCTTGATGCCGGCACAGGTTATATTGATTATCTCTGGGACAATGGAGCAACGACACAAAAACGCACAATTGATGAAACCGGAACATATTGGGTATGGGTTCTTGATAACAATAACTGTTCCGACTTTGATACGGTTTACATCCGTCTGAAGATCAGGGATATAAGCCCTCAGCTCCAAAATCCCATTTCTGCCTGTACCTTCAACCCGAACGAAACAGTAAGGATGCGTATTGTTAATACCGGTACGGACACTGTACCTGCCGGAGAAACAGTTGAGGTAAGATATAAACTGAATTCCGGAGGCTGGGTAACAGGTTCGTTTGTGTTAACCAATGAAATACTTCCCGCAGCAAGTGTAACCCATAATTTCCCCGGCACAGTTAACCTGAATTCACAGGGTGATTACATCTTTACCCTTGTTGCCAAAACACCCACCGACATCAGGGTTTCGAATGATACACTGGTTGATACGGTTTATCGCTATCCGAAACCTGTAGTTGATTTCGGACTTGGGACTACATATACTGTGAGAGCTTCAGAATTCACTATTGATGCAGGATATCATCCGTATTATAACTACCTGTGGCAGGATAATTCAACACAGTACTATTATAATGCCACCAACAGCGGCACATATTATGTAAAAGCCACCGACTCGCGCACAGGTTGCTTCGGAGGTGATACAGTAATCCTCTTCCTGATTATTGACGACCTGGGAGTAACTGGCTCATCACTTGCCAGCCAGCTATGTTCAGGCAGTTATGAGAATGTGCAGGTTACAGTCCGCAATTTAGGAACCACCAGCATTGGTGTGGGTGAAAGAATTTATGTTGGTTACGATGTCAATGGCATACGGATTAGCGTGGATACGCTGGTTCTTGACAGGGTATTTACTTTCGGCACAACGCGTACCATTACCCTTAAGAAGCCTATTACCATCAATGCATCACCAGCACCGGTATTGGATTTCTACACGTTACTCAGCGCCGATATGAGGCCATACAATGATACGCTGACCGTCACACCTGAAGTATTGCCGAGTCCTGTTGTTGATTTCGGTGATGTAAACGGAATACTTAGGGTACCACTACCTCACATACTCGATGCCGGTAGCGGACATAAGTCATACCTGTGGAACAACGGCTCTACTGCACAAACATTGACAGTTACTGCTAACGGAACATATTCGGTAACCGTAACCGGGCAGAATGACTGCCGGACAACAAAAGTAGTGCAAATTAATCCGAATGTAGGATTTAATGACATTACCGATAACCTGATAGATGTCACGGTATATCCTAACCCGAGCAATGGAGAGTTTAACCTGAACATTAACATGGAAAATCCTGAAACGCTTTATTTAAGTATAATAAATCTCAGCGGCAGGGTAGTTTATAATCAGCAGATCTTTATGCCTCAGTCGCAAGCAACCGTGCCTCTTGACCTGAAAGAATTCCCCGCAGGAATTTATCAGATGCTTCTGAGAGGAAAGGATACGGTTTATAAAGCCAAAATTATGATATACTGATAATTATTTAATTTTTATTAAAAAAGCACAGGCAATAGGGCTTGTGCTTTTTTATTTTATGATGACAATTATCCTTTTTTAAGCAACATTTTGCAGGTAATTTCGGTATTATCGTTTTATTTTTTAACTCTGAGAGCATGTTGAACAAAATGATTGCAGGAATACTGCAATATATGCCAGAAAAGCTGATATGGATTTTTTCAAGGAGATATATTGCAGGCAAAACAAGGGAAGAAGCATTTACCATAGCCAGGCAGTTGAATAAAGAGGGAATAAAAGTAACACTTGACCTGCTGGGTGAATTTCTCACAAAAT
>JAJUGM010000017.1 GCA_029268165.1 Bacteroidota bacterium | reverse complement strand
TTACAAATTCATTCGGGCCAATAAAAATTATTGTTAGAGAAATTTTAGCAAGCAGGAATGAATGGTTATGGGGCTTTGCCCCATACCCCACATCCTTTTTTGTCTTGACACAAAAAAGGATGCAAAAAAAGTCAAGGCTTACGCAGTTTTCCCTAAAAACTACGGCTCGCCGGGCATGCGCAATACAACAGATAGCATGGTTGGCGGTTAAAAAAACCAGGTGCTTTTGGTTACTTTTGTCTTGCGATATACTCAGACTGTATTGCTTGCATTCGTAGTTTTGAACAGATTGATGGTTACGATCAGCCTTACTGCGCTAAAATATCCTTTTTATATGGCCCTGCCTGCGCCTTGTTTTTTACAGGAAAACTGCTTAGGCCGGTGCCTCTTTGCGGAACACCTGCGACTGATTTAGCTCCTTTAATAAATAGGAAATATATACTAAAGGCTTTAACAGTATATTAAACAAACATATCAAGAATAAACAAATTCATCCAGACGAATAAAAATCTGATGTATTTTTAGAGGAGATTAGATTAGTCATTAGTTCGTTTCTCTTCTAATGACTAATCTGGGTTTATAGGATTATTCATGTTTCTGGTAATCCATTTGTTAAACCCTTACTGTAAGCATATTTTAGCACTTCAGCATATTCAGCCTCCGAAATACTCCGGTTCATCCTCGGTATATTAAATACTTTATATTCGGGATGATACTGGGACATCAGGTTAAGGTATGTTCCTTCCGAAAGGCCTGCTATAAAATCAATGATTTTTTCAGACTCGTCTGTATGTCCCGGCAGAATCAGGTGTCTGACAATAAGTCCCCTTACAGCAATGCCTTTTTCATCAATTTTAAGATCGCCAACCTGCCGGTACATTTCTGTTATGGCCTTTTCTGCAATATTTGGGTAATGCTTTATTCCGCTAAGCTCAATACCTGTCTTTTCACGGGCATATTTGAAATCAGGCTTGTAAATATCGAAAATGCCTTCAACCTTCTTCAGGGTCTCAACCGAATCATACCCAGATGAATTATAAACCAATGGCAATGACAGACCTCTTTCAACAGCTATCACCAGTGCTCCGACAATAGATGGAAGCACATGAGTGGGAGTGACAAAGTTGATATTATGGCAGCCTCTTGCCTGCAATGAAAGCATAATGCCTGCTAACTGCTCCCTTGTAACAGTCGTACCGTTTCGTAATTGTGAAATGTCATAATTCTGGCAATAGATGCATTTCAGGTTGCATCCTGAAAAAAACACAGTACCCGAACCCATGAAGCCTGTTAAAGGCGGCTCTTCACCAAAATGCGGACCAAAGGAGGCAATAACCGGATCATATCCTGTAGCACAAATTCCCATTTTTCCGGCCATGCGATTAACCCCGCACTGATGAGGGCAGAGGGTACAGCAACGATATGTTTTTTCAAGTTCCGATGCAATGCTATCAAGCACCCCCTCATGAAATAATCTGATGTATCCCGGTTTTACAGGCATTATCTTTTTTTTAATTACTATTTATCTAAAATAGCGTATAAAATGATTTTTTTATTTTTTCTCACCAATATTTTTTTATATTTTCATCATTAATAGTATTATTTCAGAATTATACAGGAAATAACGCATATTTATCATGACAAAAAATCATCATCTCCGCGAATATTCAACATTTCAGGCATTAATGCTTGTTTTATTGCGCGTTTCCATCGGATGGCACTTTTTATATGAAGGGCTGGTGAAAGTATTTAATCCCGACTGGTCATCATTCGGTTACCTGATGGATTCCAAAGGGATTTTCGCAGATGTTTTCAAATACATGGCAACTCATAAGGATATTCTTCAGGCCGTTGACCTGCTGAATATCTGGGGACTTGTATTAATAGGGGCAGGCATGATACTTGGCCTGTTTACACGCCTGTCGGTTAGTTGCGGTATCCTGCTGCTGTCACTTTATTACCTATCGCATCCGCCACTGGCAGGCCTTCAATACATTTTTCCTCAGGAAGGAAGTTATCTGATAGTCAATAAAACGCTGATAGAAATCATTGCCTTATGTCTGCTTCTGGCATTTCCTAACAGTCATATTGCAGGTATTGACCGGTTTTTTCAGAAAAAAAACAAATAATATTTTAAGATAACAGGATTATGGAAAAAGAAGAAAGGAAGAAAAAGGTTAAGGAGGAGGCAAAGGAGAAGGAAGGCAGATTAACGGGGCCACGGGTTATTGGGCGGAGGGATGTGCTGAAAGGGTTTGCTACTGTTCCTTTTTTAGGCGCTTTTGCAGGTGCATGGGCACGTAAAAGGCACATTGAAAGGGAACTGAAAAATAACCTGCTTGAAGTGGTTCATTTAACTGCCGAACCGGCCGATATTGTACCTGTGGCTATAAACTCAAAACCGCTTCGGTTGGGAATAATAGGTTTCGGATTAAGGGGCAGGCATTTACTGCGAGCTACAGGCCATGCTGAACCACAATGGATTGACGATGCAAAAGCTTCAGCAGCCTCCAACAGGCTTGATACTTCGTATGAAGACTTTATGAATCAGGAAGATTTAAATGTTGTCATCAACGGTGTGTGCGATGTTTTTAACATTCATGCTGAAGAGGCCGTTGAAGCGGGGGCAAACATTTTCCGACAGGGTAAAGGGGGCAAAATGGGTACTGTCCCGAAAAGATACCGTACGTATAAAGAACTTATCGCATCGCCCGAAATTGATGCCGTGATCATTGCCACGCCCGACCATTGGCATGCACCCATGGCCATTGAAGCAGCCAGGGCAGGAAAACATGTTTACCTTGAAAAACCCATGACATGGAACGTGCCTGAAACATACGAACTGGTGAAAGCAGTCAAAGAAAATAATATTATTTTTCAGTTGGGGCACCAGGGGCGTCAGACTGAAAGTTACATTAAGGCAAAGGAAGCCATACAAAAAAATATCCTGGGCAAAATCACACTGGTAGAGGTATGCACCAACCGCAATGACCCGAACGGTGCCTGGGTTTATCCCATTCATCCGAAAGCAGGGCCTGATAATATTGACTGGGCGCAATTTCTGGGACAGGCGCCTTTTCATGAGTTCAGCCTTGAACGGTTTTTCCGTTGGCGCTGCTGGTGGGATTACAGTACCGGCCTCAACGGCGACCTGCTTACACATGAATACGATTCGATTAATCAGATAATGAGCATTGGCATTCCCGACTCAGTAGTTGCATCAGGCGGCATTTACTTCTTCAAAGACGGCCGAACTGTACCTGATGTCCAGCAGGTGGTTATGGAATTCACAAAACATGACCTCACATTGCTTTATAGCGCTTCCCTGGCAAGCGACCGGCAAAGAGGTAAGGTAATCATGGGCCATGACGCCCACATGGAAATAAGTGACCGGCTTGTAATAAATGCTGACCCGCAGTCAACTGCCTATAGCGAAAAAATAAAACAGGGGGTTATTGACCCGGTCGTTCCGATCTATTCTTTTACCCCTGGCAAAAAAGGAATTGACGGTGTAGCATCAGCTACCGAACAGTATTTTGCCAGCCGCGGGCTGTTATATACTTACCGGAAAGGAAGGAGGGTTGATACTACTTACCTTCACATGCGTGAATGGATACATTGTATCCGTGCCCATATTCAGCCAAGCTGTAATATTGACCAGGGATTTGAAGAAGCTATCTCGGCACACATGGCTACCATAGCCCTGCGTGAAGGCAGAAGGGTATACTGGGACAGGGAAAAGGAAATTATAATTTAATTTCAGACTTTTTTTTAATCCTTACAGGTTTTTAAAACCTTTAAGGTTTTTATAATTTTATTTAAATTTCTAAACCTCAAAATTAAACCATTATGAGCAAAAAGAATCCAATATCCAAAATGTCGCGCAGGACATTTATTGGCAATACTGCTAAAGCCGCCGCGCTTTTCAGTATTGTTCCGAGCCATGCTGTCAGCGGCCTGGGACATAAAGCCCCCAGCGATAAGCTGAATATAGCAGGTATTGGCGTCGGAGGCGTAGGCCGCAGGAACCTGATGATGATGAACACCGAAAATATTGTTGCTTTATGCGATGTCGACTGGAAATATGCCTCGAAATGTTTTGAAACTTTTCCCAATGCTAAAAGATACTGGGACTGGCGTGTAATGTTTGATGAAATGAAGGATTCTATTGATGCCGTGGTAATTGCAACAGCCGATCATACCCATGCTGTAACAGCAGCGCATGCTATAACGCTGGGAAAACATGTTTACCTGCAAAAGCCGCTCACACACAGTGTTTACGAATCGCGGTTACTTACCCGGCTTGCTGAAAAGTACAAAGTGGCAACCCAGATGGGCAACCAGGGAGCATCGGGCGAAGGTGTGCGAACAACTTGTGAATGGATCTGGAACGGAGAAATAGGTGAAGTTACTAAAGTTGAAGCTTTTACTGATCGTCCTATCTGGCCCCAGGGGCTTAACAGGCCGGCAAAAGGTATGTGGGTGCCTGATACACTTAACTGGGATTTATTCATTGGCCCAGCACCCATGCGACCCTACCACGAAATATACACTCCATGGAATTGGCGTGGTTGGTGGGATTTTGGCACCGGCGCACTCGGTGATATGGCCTGCCATATACTGCATCCGGTATTTACAGCCCTGAAGCTTAAATATCCGGTAAAAGCACAGGGCAGTTCAACGTTATTGCTTACCGACAGCGCCCCCAATGCCGAGATGGTAAGGATTATCTTTCCCGAGCGGCCGGCAATGAAAAAAGTTAAAATGCCACGGGTTGAAGTAATATGGTACGACGGAGGCATTCAACCTCTTAAACCCGACGGTTGGCCTGTCGGAAGAGATATGAATGACGACGGAGGCGGTGTAATTTTCCATGGAACCAAAGACAAACTGATTTGTGGATGTTACGGCAAAGACCCATGGCTGCTTTCCGGACGTACGCCACAGGTGCCAAAAACACTTCGCCGTGTAGATACTACTCATGAAATGGATTGGGTAAGGGCATGCAAGGAAAACCCAGAAAACCGCACCCCAACAGCATCACCCTTCAGCGAAGCAGGCCCATTTAACGAAATGGTGGTAATGGGCGTAATGGCCGTACGTTTGCAGGGGTTGAATAAAGAACTCGACTGGGATGGCGAAAAAATGCAGTTTACCAATGTCACCGACAATGATAAACTTAAAATTTGCATTGAAGATGGCTTTAAGATTACAGACGGCCACCCGACATTTGATAAGTTTTGGACTGATGAAATGTCAGCAAGGCAATTTGCAGAAGAACTGATTAAACATACCTACAGGGAAGGCTGGAGCCTGCCTCCTATGCCATCTGTATGATTTTTTTTAATCCTTTGTTAAACCTAATTATTAACTATTTGAATATGAAAAAAATTGCATTGACTTTAACAGTAATTGTTTTTTTTATCGCCAGCATACATGTATTTACTTCATGCAAACAGGGCGGTAAAAAATGCGACACAACTCAGGTAGCTATGACTGAACAAATTAACGTATTAACTGACCAGGAAAAAGCCGAGGGCTGGATTCTGATGTTTGACGGCCAGACATTCAACGGCTGGCGCGGTTACAACAAACCTGCTTTTCCCGATTCAGGCTGGGATATTATTGAAGGCACACTTCATTGTATCGGATCAGGAATGGGCGAGGCCGGAGGAAAAGGAGGAGATATTATTTATGATAAGAAATTCAAAGACTTTGAACTCAGTTTGCAATGGAAAATTTCAGAAGGCGGCAACAGCGGCATTTTCTACCTTGCCCAGGAACTGCCCGGCAAACCAATATGGGCATCTGCACCCGAAATGCAGGTTCTCGACAATAACAAACATATAGACGGCAGGGATTCAATACACTGTGCAGGTGCATTATATGACCTCATAGGTGTATCAAAAGATGCCGTAAAGCCGGTAGGTGAATGGAATGATGCTAAAATCATTGTTTATCAGGGTACAGTAGAACACTGGCTTAATGGTAAAAAGTTATTTCAGTACCATTTATGGACTCCTGAATGGAAGGCTATGGTTGCTAAAAGTAAATTCCCAGGTTATAATCCCAATTGGGTTGATGTAGCTCAGGAAGGCTATATCGGCCTGCAGGACCATGGTAATGACGTGTGGTACAGAAATATAAAAATAAAACCTTTATAACAAGGAATGCGTATAATATATTAATAAGCCCTGTACAAACAGGGCTTTTTTAATTCATTTTAATTCTGCTTCTTCATTGGACTGGTTAAACCCGGGTTTGTCATTAGGAGTGAAGTGAACTAATGACTTAGCCGGGTTTAATATATTTCTTTAACTTTGCACTATGAAAAAACTGAAGCTCAGGGCAAGGGAAGTTGAGAAAGCAGGTTACACGGATGATGACATAATCAGCCTGATCATCAATATTGCCAAAAAGCATTATAAGCAGCCTGAAAAGCAGGAAATATTGAAAACCATCAAAGATATCAGGGAAAATCCCGCAGCGTTTGCCAGTCATCCTGTATTTAAGCCTCTGGTTGAAATTCTCACAGGTATGCCTGCAAAAGCTGTTAAATCACCATCGTACGAAATAAAACTCAATGATGAGAAAAAGGAGTATCAGATATTCGGGCCTGAAGCTATTGAAAAGGAGGCTATTGAGCAAATGGAAACAGCTATGCGGCTACCTGTAACTGTTGCCGGTGCCCTGATGGCTGATGCCCATAGTGGTTATGGCCTGCCAATTGGCGGTGTGCTTGCCACAAAAAATGCCATTATTCCTTTTGGCGTGGGTATGGATATCGGATGCCGCATGTGCCTTTCGGTATTTGATTTGCCACCGGCATTTATTGATAACAACCGCGACAGGCTGAAAAAAATACTTATTGAAAACACCCGATTCGGGCATGCCGAGTTTTCAGGTAAAAAAGAACATCCGGTATTAGACAGGCGTGAGTTCAATGAAATAGCATTTCTCCGTTCACTCAAAGATAACGCATATCATCAGCTTGGCACATCGGGGCATGGCAATCATTTTGTTGATATAGGCATTGTTTATTTCCCTGCCGATAATCCGGATTTAAGAATTGCACAGGGAGAATATCTGGGGATCCTATCGCATTCCGGGTCGAGGAATATGGGGGCAAGCATTGCACAGCATTACACTTCAGTTGCCAAAAACAAACGCAGGCTGCCCAAAGGGGCAATTAACCTGGCATGGCTTGAGCTGAGTGAAGAAGAAGGAATTGAATACTGGCAGGCGATGAACCTTGCAGGCAATTATTCGGCAGCAAATCACGAAATAATCCATCAGAAACTTGCTGATGCACTGGCAGAAAAACCGGTGCTGCAAATTTCAAACCATCACAATTTTGCATGGAAGGAAAAGTTAACTGACGGCACTGAGGTAATCATGCACCGCAAGGGGGCGACTCCGGCCCGAAAAGGCCTTTACGGTATTATCCCCGGTTCGATGATATCACCCGGATTTATTATTTCAGGAAAAGACAATCCTGCTTCTCTCTGGTCAGCATCACATGGTGCTGGACGTATTATGTCGAGGGCTGAAGCCAAATCACGTTTTTCACCCAGGCAGGTCAAAGAAACCCTTGCCCGTGCAGGTGTCGAACTAATTGGCGGCGGTACCGACGAAGCTCCGCAGGCGTATAAAGATATTCATGCCATCATGCAGTATCAGCAGGAGCTGGTTGAAACAGCCGGCATTTTTTACCCCAAAATCGTCAGAATGTCGGATGATTAATTTAACAAAATGTTTTATACATTTAACAGCCCTTACACTTCATCACTTCATCAACTCATAATTTTAACAATCCGTCATGTCACCACTTACATACATAGATTTAGGAATACGCAACTATAAGGAAACCTGGGATTATCAGGTGCAACTGCACAAAAAGGTCCTTTCTTCGAAAGCCGGTGGAAAACCGGTTAACTATCTGATTTTTGTGGAACATCCGCATGTTTACACCCTTGGCCGTAGCGGGAAAGAAAATAATCTGCTTATAGGAGAGCCTTTATTAAAGAAACTAGGAGCATCGTTTTACCATACCGACCGCGGTGGCGATATAACCTACCACGGGCCCGGGCAGATTGTAGGATATCCTGTATTCGACCTTGAGTCATTTCAGATGGGGGTGAAAAAATATATTTATAGTATTGAACAGGTAATTTTGAATGCACTTTCAATGTATGGCATTACTGCCACACGGATGAACGGAGCTACCGGTGTATGGCTCGATGCCACCGACCCGCAAAAGGCGCGCAAGATATGCGCCATAGGGGTTAAAGTGAGCCGGGCTGTTACCATGCACGGATTTGCACTGAATGTTAATACTGACCTCAACTATTTCAGATATATCCATCCCTGCGGTTTCATCGACAAAGGGGTGACATCGCTTGAACGGGAGCTGGGCAGGCCTCAGGATATGGATGAGGTTAAAGATATTTTATTAAAAAATTTTGAGAAAGTTTTTGATATCAGGATTTTAAACAATAAGTAACCTATATTCATAAAAAAATTTTAATCCATTTTATTGCTTCATTAATAGTTTATTTATCCGGATATCACTATTCTGATAGTTCAATATATATATACCGCTTTTAAAAAAACCTAAGTCAATAATAGCCGAGCCATTCCATAAAAACTGCTTATTAAATAATACTTTGCCGCTCATGTCTGTAACACTTATCCTGACTTCCTTACCGGCATCTTCAGCATTAAATATTTCCACTTCATTTATTACAGGATTGGGGTAGATTTTTAATTCAGGATAAACCGATGATTCTTCCTGCATAAGCTTATTGAAATCATAAGAATATAAAAACACATAGGGTCTGTCCATAGAATACGTTTCAGTAATAGGAGTTAAAATTCTTCTCTGAAAGGCAATAATATCACCGGTTAGATACATTTTACAATCACTTTCATAGAAATTATTACTAAATGGACCAAAATGCGTAATATAGAATACCGTATCATCCTGAACTTTATATAAATATACTTTACTTTCTGAACCTATCATTAAAATATTTTTATAAATTTTGTTGATGATGCCAAAGTTTTCATCTGTTGCACGTTCATTGGAAACAATTTTTTGCAGAAATTTAATAGAATTGCCATTCATTTTATACAAATATGAGCTACCGGAACCCGTCATTTCATTTTTACCATAAATATCTTTGGAATTAAAAGGCGCACCAACCAGAAGGTATGGATAATCAATAAAAACATTGTAACCAAACCCATCATTCTCACCGCCATCAAATGCATATGATTCACCTAACTCAAACCAGTAAATGCCCTCATTTTTGAAAACAAAAAAAATGCCTCTGCCAAACCCGTAGCTTATAGTATCTTTGCCATATCCCGGTGCACCTACAACAATATAAGAAGTATCCACTGATATAGAGTGTCCATATTGTATATTTTTCTGATATAATTGAGTCTAAATTTCCTGTCTGAAAATGATTTCATCATTTCCATCCATCTCAAGCACAAAAACTTTATTAGCACCTTCTAAATAATCCGACGCGGTGCTCACAACAAGGAAACTTTCTGAAACATCCATATCCCAGGCCATAAATTCATTATAACCTAACTCTCTGTGTAATTCATACTGGCCGTCTGATTGCTTTGAATAAACCATTATGGGGTTCGAACCGCTGAACAAAAGCCTATCTGTTGCACAAACAATCCTGCCCAATGAAGAATGTAGCGTATCTTCCAGGACTTGTGAAAAAACAAATGATTTATCTTGTCGGTTATAACAATAAATAGCGCCATCTCCCCATCTATCCCCAATAAACATATTATTTTCATTAATCCATATCTGTTGGCCAAAATGAAAACTTTCATTGTTTATAAAAAAGGAATCAATTTTGCTGATTTGGGCTGTTGAAACTATCCAAATAAAGAAAAAAATAATTGACAGAAATTGTTTCATAACGTATCTTATTTATTTATAATAAATTTCTTTTATTCCCGAATATATTATTTTACCATAATTAGTATCCTAAAATAATTAAAAATTTTTTTATTTACCTTTGACATTATATCTGATTTAATATCATTGCAATAGTCCACTATGATCAAAGCCTGGAAAATAAAGGAAAACGGACATGATGACGCAATCAACAGGCTTTCAAAGGAACTGAATATCAATACTATACTTTCTACACTCCTGGTTCAGCGGGGAATTAATACGTTTGAAAAAGCAAAATCATTTTTCAGGCCCAGCCTCAGTAACCTATATGACCCTTTTCTGATGAATGACATGGAAAAGGCCGTTAAAAGGATACAGGATGCTATTAAGAATCATGAAAAAATACTCGTTTACGGCGACTATGATGTTGACGGGACAACATCAGTTGCGCTGGTGTATTCTTTTCTGAAAAAATATCATGATAAGCTTGATTATTACATTCCCGACCGTTATAGTGAAGGATATGGCGTATCATACCGAGGTATTGACTATGCAGCACGAAACGGCATTTCACTTGTCATTGCGCTTGACTGTGGTATAAAAGCCATTGAAAAGGTGGCATACGCAAAAAGTAAGGGCGTTGATTTCATTATATGCGACCACCATACGCCTGAGAGCCGCTTACCAGATGCCGTTGCTGTGCTCGATCCTCAAAGGCCCGACTCTACCTATCCTTTTCACTACCTTTCGGGATGTGGAGTAGGTTTTAAACTGCTGCAGGCATATTCAATAATGAACAAACTGCCGTTTGACAACCTGGCCGAATACCTCGACCTGGTGGCTGTAAGCATAGCCTCGGATATTGTGCCGTTGGTGGATGAAAACAGGATACTTGCCTATTATGGAATAAAAAAGCTGAATGAAAACCCTATTGTTGGTCTTAAAGCCATTGTCAGAGCAGCCGGAATTGAAGGCAAGCCTATAGCTGTTGATGATATTGTGTTCAAAATAGGGCCGCGGATTAATGCTGCCGGCCGTATAGAATCGGGCAAACAGGCTGTTGACCTGCTGATTACCGATAAAACCGAAGAGGCTATATTGCTATGTGAAAAAATAAACAGCCATAATCAGACCCGCAGGAATATTGACAAATCAATTACCGAACAGGCTATGAAAGAAACTATGGCAGCCTGCGACCGTTATAAATATTCAACCGTGCTGTTTAACCGTTCGTGGCACAAGGGTGTGGTGGGTATTGTTGCCTCAAGGCTTATTGAAAGTTTTTACAGGCCAACCATTATCCTCACCGAATCAAATGGTTTTGCCACAGGTTCTGCCCGGTCAGTTCCGGGATTCGACCTATACCAGGCCATCAGCGCCTGTGCCGACCTGCTCGAAAGCTTCGGGGGCCACATGTATGCAGCCGGACTCACGATGAAAATTGAAAATGTCCAGAAATTCAGGGATAAGTTTGAGACCATCGTAAAAGAAACAATTTCACAGGAACAACTGATTCCTCAGATTGAAATTGATACGGAACTTAATTTCAGGGACATTACACCCAAATTTTACAATATTCTAAAACAATTTGAACCATTCGGTCCTGAAAATATGAACCCGGTATTCTTTGCCGAAAATGTTGCCGATAACGGAGCTGCCCGTATTGTAGGTTCAAAAAATGAACACCTCCAGCTTAACCTGATTCAGGAGGATGTGCCGTTTAATAATTTTAAAGCCATTGCATTTAACCAGGCACACCATTTTGAAAAAATCAAAAAAGTAAACGGTTTTGATATTGCCTATACTCTTGTTGAAGATACTTTCCGTGGCAATTCATCCATTCAGCTTAATATCAAGGATATCAGAATCTGAATGATAACGGATGCTGATTTTTTACATTAAATATCGTTTTATTTCAGTGACTGTTTAAACCCGAATTTGTCATTAGCCTTATATTTCTAATGACCGCCATTAGAAAAATTTGTTGTTTTATCATTGAACCCCCCATCCCGAAAACCTTGGATTATTTTCATTATTATTTGTTCTGATATCTCGGGATGGGAATTCCTTTAGAAATTAATAAACAGAAAAACATTTCCCAAGGAATATTAATGTTTTGTAATGATAAATCGATCAAGAAAAACTAAAAATGTAATCAGAAATGCTTACATTTTTAGTTTTTCTAAATCGGGGTTAAATCTGGTTAAGTCATTAGTTCATTTTTCTCCTAATGACTAATCCGGGTTAAATTTTTATAAACCTTTGTAAATCTTTGCGTTTTAGAACCTTTGAGGTATGCAATCTTTAGCCACTAAGACACTAAGGCACAAAGAATTCACAAAGTAACAATATCTATAATAATTAATTTTCGACTTAAATAGTTTCTCAATAAATCCAATATTTTTCGTGCCGGTGACCTTAGTTAATAAACAAAAACAAATTGTTGGAATCATATTTGGAAAATAAAAATTTTATCCCAATTATTGCATTAGAAAAATTTCTAATGCAATGCGATTAAGAAAAATCAACTTTTCCGGTTTGCTGGCGCTGCGCCAGAAAAGTGATTTTTTTTAATCGGGAAATCCATTGGTTCGCTCTATCTGAGAGCTCCCAATGAATAATTTGGGTTTATAAGTTTATTAGCTTTTATAATTAATTGATATCCCCATGCTAAAAGTAAAAAAAGCCATTGTTGAAAAGGCCTGGGAAAACCGGGCTATGCTTGATCAACCCGAAATTCAGGCCGTAATCAGGGAAATTATTGAAATGCTTGATAAAGGGAAAATCCGTGTTGCAGAACCGGCTGAAAAAGGCTGGATAGTAAACGAATGGATTAAAAAGGCTGTCATAATGTACTTCCCTATACAGAAAATGGAAATCATTAAATCAGATGTGTTTGAGTTTCATGACAAGATAGCTTTGAAAAAGGGCTTTGATGAACTGGGCGTGCGGGTGGTCCCGCATGCAATTGCCCGTTACGGCGCTTATCTGGCAAAAGGTGTAATTATGATGCCATCCTATGTTAATATTGGTGCTTATGTTGATTCAGGTACTATGGTTGATACCTGGGCAACGGTTGGTTCATGCGCACAGATCGGAAAAAATGTTCATCTGAGCGGTGGTGTGGGTATTGGCGGTGTGCTCGAACCGGTTCAGGCCGCTCCGGTAATCATAGAGGATAATTGTTTTATCGGCTCAAGATGCATCATTGTTGAAGGTGTCCGCGTGGAACGCGAAGCTGTGCTTGGTGCTAATGTTGTACTAACCGGTTCTACAAGGATTATTGATGTTACAGGCAGTGAACCTAAAGAGTATAAAGGTTATGTACCGGCAAGGTCAGTGGTCATTCCCGGCACTGTTCCTAAAAAATTCCCGGCCGGCGAATACAACGTCCCTGTGGCCCTGATTATCGGACAACGCAAGGAATCAACTGATAAGAAAACTTCGCTGAATAATGCCCTCAGGGATTATAATGTATCGGTTTAATATAGAATGAGGCACAAATGAAGATAGGTTTTGATGCAAAAAGAGCTTTTCTTAATAATAGCGGACTGGGTAGTTACAGCCGCAATCTGATTACAGCGCTTTTAAGGCGTTTTCCGGAAAATGAGTACTATCTTTATACGCCAGCTATCAACCCTGCTTTGTTTACACCCGTGTCATCTTATGTGCATGTAAGGACACCTCAGGCCTTTATTCACAAAACCTTTAATTCATACTGGCGAAGTTACAGTCTTTCAGACCGGCTCGTCAACGACAAATTAGATATATACCATGGCCTCAGCCATGAAATACCATTTCGTTTTCCGGTTGATAAGGTAAAGCCGATAGTAACCATTCATGACCTGATTTTTATGCGTTTTCCTGAATGGTACACTCTGGCTGACAGGCTGATTTACAGGCTTAAATTCAAATATGCCTGCCAGACGGCCAGCAGGATAATTGCCATAAGCCGGCAAACAGCAAACGATATTACTGAGTTTTTCGGAATATCTCCCGACAAAATTGATGTTATTTATCAGGGGTGCAATCCGGCCTTTTACATCCCTTTATCTGCCGACGAAAAGAAAAAAATCAGGCTTAAATATGGCATTCCCGAGCAGTATATCTTATATGTTGGCACTATTGAGGAACGAAAAAACCTGCTGACACTGATAAAAGCCATGCATGTCGGCGGCATCCGGTTACCTCTTGTAGCTGTAGGCAGGCCAACCGGTTATATGAAAAAAATAAATTCATTCCTTAAACGGCACAAAATTAAGGGAATGACATTCCTGAATGAAATAGAAAACACGCACCTGCCCGCCTTTTATCAGATGGCATCTGTTTTTGTTTATCCGTCGTTTTATGAAGGTTTTGGCATACCCATACTTGAAGCACTTGCTTCGGGAACGCCGGTTGTGACATCAAAGGGAGGCTGCTTTACCGAAGCAGGCGGAAGTGCTGCGTTATACACCGACCCTGAAAATTATGAAGAACTCGCGGAAGCCCTAAAAAACAGTTTGGCAGACACGGCTTTACGGAAAAAAATGATTGAGCTTGGCCTCCAGCATGCATCCACATTTAATACAGAAAAAATGGCCGAAAATGTAATGAATACGTACCTTAAAGTACTGCATAATGATTGAAGACATAAACCATGCTGTTAAAGTTCTTGCTCAAGGAGGTGTAATACTTTATCCTACCGATACGATCTGGGGACTGGGTTGCGATGCCACCAACGAACAGGCAATCAGCAGAATTTATGAGATTAAAAAGCGTGATGATGCTAAAAGTATGATTATTCTGCTGGCTTCGGTATCGCAACTCGACAGGTATATTCAGCAGGTACCGGAGATCGCATGGGAACTTTTTGAGGTAGCCGATAAACCTTTGACAGTAATTTTACCAGGAGCAAAAAACCTGGCAAAAAACCTCGTTGCAAAAGATAACTCTATTGGAATAAGGATTGTTCAGGATGAGTTTTGCAAAAAAATGATTGAAAAATTCAGAAAACCGGTTGTATCCACTTCGGCTAACATTAGCGGAGAACCCTGGCCTGAAAACTTTAAAGCCATACATCCCGAAATACTTAAAAGCGTTGACTACACGGTAAAATGGAGGCAGGATGACACATCAAAAGGCAAACCATCGGCCATAATAAAATTAGGACTGAAAGGGGAAGTGGAGATTATAAGGAAATAATGAATTAAGTGATAAAGTAATGAAGTAATGAAGTGGTGAAAAATCTGAGTTAAACCCTGTGCAATGAATTTGTTTATTCATCATACTTGGGTAAAAAGATTTTATTGATTAAAACCAAATAACCTTGCAATGTTCATAATTTTTTCAGAGAAAAAAACGGATTTAGTTCAACGGGATGTTCATATATAGTCACTTCATGCCGTATGAAGCCCTGATTATTGACTTCAGTTGCTATTTATTTTTTTTAAATGCAGGATTATTTGAAAAAAGTCTGGAACTGTGGTGAATTGTAAGTACATAAGCAAATCCCTTGTTGCTTATTTGATAAATAATTCTATAATTTCCTGTGATAATTTCTCTGATATTTGTTTGTTTTACTTCTGGTACAACTCGCCCAATGAGTGGATTAGTTTCAATAAGTTTAGCTGTTTCAATTAACTTCTCAAGCGTTAACATTGCATAGTTGTGAGAATCCCTGGATATATAATCCCCAATCTCCTCAAGATCAGTTAAAGACCGGGAAGTCCAGACTATTTTAACCATTTGTTCAGCTTAGCTTTAACCTCTTCAGTAGAATGCACCTTGCCTTCCTCAATGTCCTTCAAGCCTTGTTCAATTTTATCCAACATAATAATTCTGTCGATAACCTGATCAATTGTTAAATTATCAGGCAGTGCATCAATGCCTTTTTTAATTTTCTCTTTTGTAAGCATTATTTTTCAGTTTTTTCAAAGTTAAGAAAATTTAAAGAAAGAATGGTCATATAATAGTAATCGTTTTATCAGTACGCAGCATCCAGCAATTGAAGCCAAACGGCGGCGGCATGAAAAGTTGCCGATCGGGAGCGACTTCTATCAAGTTACACAAACCCTGATAGCTATAGAGGGAAACGGGCTACACCCTCGAAATTTTTCGGGTCTTCTCATACCACTGGAGCCCTTATTAGCTATATTGCGTGTAGAACTAAACCCTCCTTTACAGGGTATAGCCATTTCAAATATAGAATATTTTGCTATATCTCAGATGATTACTATTCAGAAATTTTAACATCCTGAAAAAAAGTAGTGAACCTAAGTTGGTTCAGAAGATTATTGAGAATTTTTAAGTATATAATTAGTTGATTTATTAATAAAACCATATAAAAAAACTATTCAATCACCATAGTTTTCCCTGTGAACAAACAACGGATTCAGTTCAACCGGGGTGCCTGTATGAAGACCTGATTATTACAAGCTAGCCGTTCTTGTCTTCATTTTTTTGCTGCAAATATTTCTGTTTGTGTGTTTAAAAAGGCAGGCTCTTTGGTAGGTTTTGGTTTTAAGTTATCTTGTGTGACCTGCAAATGTGCCTGACTTATCGTTTGGTTTTCAATGTCGAAAATTTTCTTTCCATTTATTTTTGGAGGCTTTTCTGTTATTTTGTTTTCATTTTCAAGTTCAAGGACATCTTTTTCAATATTTGGTTCTTTCGGAATTAATTTTTTGTCAATTAATTTTACTCGTTCAAAATCAATATTTCTTAATGGATTCGGAATAGAAAAGTATTTTGCAAGATTATTCCAGTCGTTATTTCTAATTGTAACGATATCATTCAAATAAAAGCTCACCCAGATTTCACCTAATTTATAGTTTGGCTCTATCCTTTCAAGTTTTTTTCTAGAAATATCCACATAATTTTTATCTAATTCAAATCCAATATATTTTCTTCCAAGTCGTTTTGCTGAAATAGCAGTTGTTCCTGTTCCAGAAAAAGGATCTAAAACAATATCACCTTCATCAGTAGTCATTAAAATAATTCTATCCAAAAGATAAATAGGCAACTGACAAGGATGTGGGTCTCTTTTTGAGTTATGTTTAATTCTGTGAATATCTGTCCAAACATCTGAAACTAATGGTCCGAATGGATGTAAGCCGTCTTTTTTTCCTCCGTAATCCTTTAGCAAATAGCCCAGTTTTCTATCACGTTTATGAGGATGCCTTAATTCATAAATTTTTGCTTCTTTTTCTTTTTTTGTGTAGAACAGGATACCATAATGAGTTGGTTGTAAGGATTTACCCATTGGAGTAGTTGGTGCATCCCACGCAATCCAATGCTTAAAATAAGCATGTTTATTTAAAAATGTAGCATAATATGTTAGCCATTTAGGAATATTATGTACAAAAATTGAACCTGTAGGTTTGGTAACTCTGACCATTTCACTAATCCACTTTTCACACCAATCAAGGTATTCTTGAAAATCTAAACTATCTGAGTAACTAGAGTAATTCTTTTTTAAATTAAAAGGAGGATCGGCAAAAGTAATATCAACTGAATTATCGGGAATGTTTTTAAACAATTCCAAACAATCTCCATGATGAATTTGGTTAATATATTTTTCTATCATATCAATCAAATTTTATTGACCACGTATTTACTGCTAAATCAGCTAATAATGATTGTCTTTTATTTATTGTTTCAATTGTCCAATCTGAATAATCACTTAAAGAATTAGTTATCCACAAATCAGATTTTTCATATTTTTTCTTTTTATCAGAAAACTTAGAACTTTTAAAGTCATTGTTTTCTTTTGTTTTCATTAAAGTAAGATTCCCTATCCTTTTATAATAGGCAGCATGTTGTTCTTCTGTGAAGTTCGGATAATTATTTTCTGGATTTTCAGGAAGAATGTGTTCAAGATTTACAGAGTCAGGATTTAAATTTACTATTAGTTCTGGATGATCTTTGCCTCTATGATGATTTTCAATGGCAGCGAGATAATATCTTACGTATTTTGCTTTACTTACGGTTGCTATCCTAAATTGTTCTTTAAATGCTTCATCTTGAGGAATAACTGAACTTAAAGAATCTCTTAATTCCGACGCATTTTTTATTTTTTCAGAAAAAATTGCATTTGCTTTTTCAGCATAAGTTCTTTCCAGTGTGCCTCCTCCTAAACCTCCAACAATTAAGTTTCTTACCAACCAAGAAACAATAAGTTTTAATGATTTCTTTACCTCAATTGGTTGAAATTTTTTAAGGATTGAAAATACAAGTGGTCTGTATTGCTCTAAGTTGAAATAATTAAGAGTTTCAATATAGTTTCTACACAAGTTATCAAAGTCGTTCCAGAAAGAAGAATTAGGATTGAGGATTGCTAAATATATATCA
>JAJUGM010000016.1 GCA_029268165.1 Bacteroidota bacterium | reverse complement strand
GCAGGACTGTCGGGGCCGGACAGGTTACCGAAATTCTTGAATAATTGCAATGTTAGATACTATTCATTGTTGCCCCTGGCAACAATGAATTATTTTCATAATTTGACACGGGTGTAGCTCAGTTGGTAGAGCACTGGTCTCCAAAACCAGGTGTCGGGCGTTCGAGTCGCTCCTCCCGTGCAAAATGAAAAAAATGAAATGAAAGGTATAATTACATATATAAAGGAATCATATAAGGAACTGATTTACAAGGTAACATGGCCTTCCTGGAAAGAATTGCAGGGAAGTGCAATACTTGTAATGATTGCATCACTGATCATTGCTATTATTGTTGCTGTCATGGATCTTGCATTTAAGAACCTGATGCATTTCATTTATAATTTATTTACCTGATATCCCTAAATTTGGAATCTGAGTCAATGGAAGAACTGCAAAAAAAGTGGTATGTAATAAGGGCTATTGGTGGTAAAGAAAAAAAAGTAAAGGAATACATCGAAAATGAAATAGCACGCCTGAATTTGCAGGATTATGTTTCACAGGTGTTAATTCCTCAGGAAAAAGTTTACCAGATACGCAACGGAAAAAAAATCAGCAAAGAACGCAATTTTTTTCCGGGTTACGTATTGGTTGAAGCTGCTATGGTCGGTGAAATACCGCATATTCTTAAAAATATTACGCATGTTATTGGTTTTTTAGGGGCTAAAGGCGATGAACTGCCAACGCCGCTTAGGCCATCCGAAGTTAAACGTATTTTGGGCAAAGTTGATGAGCTGGCTGAAGGAGATGAAGAGCTCAATGTGCCTTTCTACGTAGGCGAAACCGTTAAGGTTATTGATGGCCCGTTTAATAGCTTCACCGGTATTATTGAAGAGGTGAACGAAGAAAAAAAGAAACTGAAAGTGATGGTGAAAATTTTTGGAAGAAAAACCCCGTTGGAACTTAGTTTCATGCAGGTTGAAAAAGAATAAAAAAATACGTTGTCTGTGGTTATGACAACCCTTAATGCTTCCTGGATAACCACCTGACGAGCGTGTGTATCAATAAACAAATCAGAAAAAAGTGAACTATGGCAAAAGAGGTTGCTGGATTGATTAAACTGCAAATTAAAGGTGGTGCTGCCAATCCGTCCCCGCCGGTAGGTCCGGCGCTTGGTTCCAAAGGTGTGAACATTATGGATTTCTGCAAACAATTCAATGCGCGCACTCAGGACAAAGCCGGCAAATTACTGCCAGTGGTGATAACCGTTTACAGCGATAAGTCATTCGACTTTATCGTGAAAACGCCCCCTGTAGCCGTTCAGTTACTCGAAGCTTCAAAACAAAAGTCAGGTTCAGCAGAACCTAACCGAAACAAAATAGCTTCAGTGACCTGGGAACAGGTGAAGGCAATTGCTGAAGACAAAATGCCTGACCTGAACTGCTTCACGGTTGAATCAGCAATGAAAATGGTTGCAGGCACCGCCCGCAGCATGGGAATCACAATTAAAGGTGATCCCCCTTTTAACAAATAATAATTTTATTTCCGGAATAACATGGTTAAACTTACAAAAAACAGGAAGTTAGCACTGGAAAAAATCGAGCCTGAAAAACAATATAAGCTCTCAGAAGCAGCTAAACTGGTAAAGGAAATTACAACCACCAAGTTTGATGCTTCGATTGATATTGATGTACGGCTTGGTATTGATCCAAAAAAAGCTAACCAGATGGTTAGGGGCGTGGTTACTTTACCTCATGGAACCGGTAAATCAATTCGGGTTTTGGTTTTGTGTACCCCCGACAAGGAGGAAGAAGCCAAAGCAGCAGGCGCTGACTATGTTGGCCTTGACGATTATATCGAAAAAATCCAGAACGGATGGACCGACGTGGATGTAATTATTACAATGCCTGCTATTATGGGTAAATTGGGAAAACTGGGTAAAATATTAGGCCCGCGCGGACTGATGCCCAACCCGAAGAGCGGTACCGTAACAATGGAAATAGGAAAAGCTGTTAAAGAAGTAAAACAAGGAAAAATCGACTTCAAAGTTGATAAATTCGGAATTGTCCATACTTCTATAGGAAAAGCATCTTTTTCAGCCGAAAAAATAGCCGATAATGCAAGGGAGTTCCTCCATACCATTATGAAGCTAAAACCTGCGGCTGCAAAAGGATCATATATCCGCAGCATTTCTCTTTCAAGTACCATGAGCCCGGGTATCAAAGTGGATGCTAAAGCATTCGACGAATAACAAGAATCTTAATGCATTATGAAAAGGGAAGATAAAAATACCATTATCGAAAACCTGACTCAGTATATCAGTAATTCAAAACACTTTTATCTAACAGATATATCAAATCTGAATGCTGAATCAACGAGCAAACTCAGAAGAGCATGTTTTGAAAAAGATATACAACTGGTTGTCGTAAAAAATACCCTGCTCAGAAAAGCTTTGGAAAAGTTTGACGGTAAGTTTGAGGAATTATACGGATTATTGAAAAATTCAACTTCAATAATGTTTGCTGATTCAGCAAGCATTCCGGCTAAACTGATAAAGGAATTCCGAAAAACATACGAAAAACCTCTCCTTAAAGCTGCTTATGTAGAGGAATCGATCTATATTGGCGATGATCAACTCGATGCATTGTCAAGTATCAAGTCTAAGGAAGAACTGGTAGGCGACATTATACTTTTGTTGCAGTCGCCTGCAAAGAATGTTCTTTCTGCTTTACAGTCAGGAAAAACCAAACTGGCTGGTATTGTAAAAACATTATCTGAAAAAGAATAATAATTTATAACTGATTAAATAATAAAAAAATGGCAGATTTAAAAGCATTTGCTGAACAATTGGTAAACTTAACTGTTAAAGAAGTTAACGAACTGGCAAAAATACTTAAGGAAGAATATGGTATTGAACCTGCAGCTGCTGCTGTAGCTGTTGCCGGCCCTGCTGCCGGCGGTGCTGCCGAAGGTGCAAAAGCTGAAGAAAAATCCACCTTTACGGTGTTTATGAAACACCCAGGTGGTGCAAAACTTCAGATTGTGAAACTGGTGAAGGACCTTACCGGACTCGGATTAAAAGAAGCTAAGGAGCTGGTTGACAAGGCACCTGTAGCAATTAAGGAGAATTTATCAAAAGAAGAAGCTGAAGGTATAAAAAACCAATTAGCTGAAGCCGGCGCCGACGTTGAACTTAAATAAAGCACGGTTAGCCAGATATCACAGGTTTAATCCCGATACATCGGGATTAAACCTTTTTGTCATTTGTTATCATTTACTGTTCAACATTTATAATATACTGTAATGCCGAATCAAACATCCGATCGTATTAATTTCTCCCGCACAAAAAACCAATTAAAATATCCTGATTTTCTTGATGTTCAGTTGAAATCTTTCAGAGATTTCTTTCAGCTGGAAACAACACCTGAAAACAGGAAAAATGAAGGACTGTATAAAGTTTTTCAGGAGAATTTTCCTATTACAGATACCCGTAACAACTTCGTGCTGGAATTTCTGGATTATTATATTGATCCGCCGCGTTATTCCATTGAAGAATGCATTGAAAGAGGATTAACTTACAGCGTTCCGCTGAAAGCAAAACTGAAACTTTATTGTACAGATCCTGAACACGAAGATTTTGATACCGTCATTCAGGATGTTTATCTGGGGACTATCCCTTACATGACCGACAGAGGGCTTTTTGTCATTAACGGCGCCGAACGTGTTGTAGTGTCTCAGTTACACCGCTCACCTGGCGTATTTTTCGGACAAAGCATCCATGCCAATGGCACCAAATTGTATTCGGCACGAATTATTCCCTTCAAAGGTTCATGGATTGAATTTGCGACCGATATAAACAACATTATGTATGCTTATATCGATCGTAAAAAGAAATTACCCGTCACTACCCTCTTCAGGGCTATTGGCTATGAAAGTGATAAGGACATACTCGAAATTTTTGACCTTGCCGATGAAATTAAAGTTTCAAAAACTGCTCTTAAAAAGCTTGTAGGCCGAAAACTTGCAGCCCGTGTTCTGAAATCCTGGGTTGAAGACTTTGTTGATGAAGATACCGGAGAAGTTGTATCCATTGAGCGTAATGAAATTATTATTGACCGTGAAACGATACTGCAGGATGAACATATTGATGCCATTGTTGATTCGGGTGTAAAAACCATACTCCTGCATAAGGAAGGCCAAAACCTTTCTGACTTTGAAATTATTTATAACACACTGCAGAAAGACCCATGTAATTCTGAAAAAGAAGCAGTGCTTCATATTTACAGACAGCTTCGTAATGCAGAACCCCCCGATGAAGCCACTGCCCGCGACGTGATTGATAAATTGTTTTTCTCAGATAAGCGCTATGACCTTGGTGAAGTTGGCCGCTACCGGATAAACCGCAAACTCGGCCTCGATATCCCTATGGATATTAAAGTACTTACAAAAGAAGACATTATCAGAATCATCAAATATCTTATCGAACTTATTAATTCAAAAACCGATGTTGATGATATCGACCACCTGAGCAACCGCCGGGTAAGGACTGTAGGCGAACAACTTGCCGCACAGTTTGGCGTGGGCCTGGCCAGAATGGCACGTACCATCCGCGAACGAATGAACGTAAGGGATAATGAAGTTTTTACCCCTATTGACCTTGTTAACTCAAAAACTTTATCGTCGGTTATCAACTCATTCTTCGGAACCAACCAGCTCTCGCAGTTTATGGACCAGACAAACCCGCTGGCTGAAATTACCCATAAACGAAGAATGTCAGCATTAGGCCCTGGGGGTCTTTCAAGAGAACGCGCTGGTTTCGAAGTACGCGACGTGCATTATACACATTACGGAAGACTTTGCCCGATTGAAACACCTGAAGGACCAAATATCGGACTGATATCATCATTATGTGTATATGCAAAGATTAACGACCTGGGGTTTATTGAAACTCCTTACCGAAAGGTTGAAAATGGAAAGGTTGACCTGTCAGATAACGGTATTGTATGGCTCAGTGCCGAAGAAGAAGAATCAAAAGTTATTGCCCAGGCCAATGCACCTATTGACGAGGAAGGTAACTTCATTAATCCCAAGGTTAAAGCCCGTTATAACGGTGACTTCCCTCTTGTGGATGCTAAAGAGGTTGACCTGATGGACGTTGCTCCTAACCAGATTTCATCCATAGCTGCTTCGCTTATCCCATTCCTCGAGCATGATGATGCCAACCGCGCACTTATGGGTTCAAACATGATGCGTCAGGCAGTTCCACTCATATCCCCTGAAGCGCCTGTTGTTGGAACAGGAATTGAACGTGAAGTGGTAAGCGATTCACGCTTTCTGATCATTGCTGAGAATGACGGAATTGTTGAATATGTCGATGCTAACGAAATTGTTATCCGTTATGCAATGAGCGAGGAAGAAAAGTTTGTCAGTTTCGACGGCGATATTAAGCGCTATAAATTGCAGAAATACAGAAAAACCAATCAGAATACTTGTATCAACCTTAAACCTATTGTCAGGAAAGGAGAAAAAGTTACAAAAGGCCAGATACTTACGGAAGGATACTCCACCCGCGACGGGGAGCTTGCTCTGGGCCGTAATCTGATGGTTGCATTCATGCCCTGGAAAGGATATAACTTTGAAGATGCTATTGTTATTTCCGAACGCGTTGTAAGAGATGACCTCTTCACTTCCATTCATATTGATGAATATATGCTTGAGGTGCGCGACACAAAACGAGGCCTTGAAGAGCTTACTGCCGATATTCCAAATGTAAGTGAAGAAGCCACACGAAACCTCGATGAAAATGGATTGATCAGAATAGGTGCCGAAGTAAATCCCGGTGATATTCTTATCGGTAAAATTACACCCAAAGGTGAATCCGACCCTTCGCCTGAAGAAAAACTGCTGCGTGCAATTTTCGGAGACAAAGCAGGCGATGTGAAGGACGCTTCGCTTAAAGCTCCTCCATCATTACAAGGCGTGGTCATTGATAAAAAACTCTTCTCACGTTCGGTGAAAGATAAAAAAATTAAGACCTCAACAAAACCAATCCTTGATAAAATTGAAGAGGAATTTGAAAGAAATACAAGTGAACTGAAAGCAAAACTGATTGATAAACTCTTTATTCTGGTTAACGGAAAAACATCCCAGGGTGTTAAGGATTATTACAATGTTGATATAATACCCAAAGGCGCCAAATTTACCCAGAAGGTATTACAGGACATTGACTACATGCAGATAAACCCGAATAAATGGACAACTGATAAAGACAAGAACGATCAGATAAAACTGCTGATACATAATTATATTATTAAATTCAAAGAAATTGATGCTATTTATAAACGCAAGAAATATAGCATAACCATTGGTGATGAATTGCCTGCAGGCATTGTTCAGCTTGCCAAAGTGTATGTTGCCCAGAAACGTAAGATTAAAGTGGGCGATAAAATGGCCGGTCGCCACGGTAATAAAGGTATCATATCAAAAATTGTGAGAATGGAAGACATGCCATTCCTCGAAGACGGCACTCCGGTAGATATCGTTTTGAATCCGCTTGGCGTGCCTTCACGTATGAACCTCGGACAAATTTATGAAACAGTGCTGGGCTGGGCAGGTTCAAAACTGGGTATCAAATTTTCAACACCTATCTTTGACGGGGCTACCATAAATCAGATTAATGAATACACCGATAAGGCGGGATTACCAAAATACGGTAAAACTTACCTCTATGACGGTGGAACCGGAGAACGCTTTGACCAGCCTGCAACAGTAGGTGTGATTTACATGCTCAAACTTGGCCACATGGTTGATGATAAAATGCACGCCCGCTCAATCGGCCCCTATTCACTTATCACGCAGCAACCGTTGGGTGGTAAGGCACAATTTGGCGGCCAACGATTCGGTGAAATGGAAGTATGGGCACTTGAAGCATTTGGTGCGGCTCACATTCTGCAGGAAATTCTGACAATTAAATCAGACGACGTTGTCGGACGTGCAAAAGCCTATGAGGCTATTGTTAAGGGAGAACCCCTGCCACCGGCTGGAATACCCGAATCGCTCAATGTATTGTTACATGAGCTCAGGGGATTAGGATTGAGTATCAACCTGGTTTAATCTGTTGTATTGTATTTTAATCTGAAAAAATAAAAAACATAATATGTCATTAAGAAGGGAAAATAAAGCAAAGGCTAATTTCACCAAGATAGCTATCAGTCTGGCTTCTCCTGAAGAAATACTGGAACGCTCAAGTGGTGAAGTATTAAAACCCGAAACTATCAATTACAGAACTTACAAACCCGAACGTGATGGATTATTTTGCGAAAGGATATTCGGCCCTGTAAAGGACTACGAATGCCATTGTGGTAAATACAAAAGAATCCGTTATAAAGGAATCGTGTGCGACCGTTGCGGTGTTGAAGTTACTGAAAAAAAGGTACGCCGGGAACGGATGGGACATATATCCCTTGTTGTTCCGGTGGCACATATCTGGTATTTCAGAACATTGCCAAACAAAATAGGCTATCTGCTGGGATTACCTTCAAAAAAACTCGATTCGATTATTTATTATGAACGATATGTAGTAATAAATCCCGGTATCAAAGCAGCTGACGGCGTTCAGTATCTGGACTTCCTTACAGAAGAAGAATATCTTGAAATCATTGATTCACTGCCGAAAGAAAACCAGTTACTTGACGACAGCCACCCTGATAAATTTATTGCCAATATGGGTGCTGAAGCATTACATCAGTTGCTTGAAAGACTCGACCTTGACAGTTTATCATACGACCTGCGCCATAAGGCAAATACTGAAACATCGCAGCAACGCAAAAACGAAGCTTTAAAAAGGCTTCAGGTCGTTGAAGCTTTCAGGGCTTCCAAAGGAGTTAATAAACCAGAATGGATGATCATTAAGGTTGTCCCCGTAATTCCTCCTGAATTAAGGCCTCTTGTTCCACTTGACGGAGGCCGCTTTGCAACATCCGATCTTAACGATCTTTACCGCAGGGTAATTATACGTAACAACCGACTCAAGAGACTCATCGAAATCAAAGCCCCTGAGGTTATTCTCAGAAATGAAAAACGTATGCTTCAGGAAGCTGTTGATTCATTATTCGATAATTCGCGAAAATCAAATGCTGTTAAAACCGACGCAAACAGACCGCTTAAATCTCTCAGCGACAGCCTGAAAGGTAAACAGGGACGTTTTCGTCAGAACCTGCTGGGTAAACGTGTCGATTATTCTGCACGTTCAGTTATTGTTGTTGGCCCTGAGCTTCAGTTGCATGAAACAGGCCTGCCCAAAGAAATGGCAGCAGAACTTTACAAGCCGTTTATCATACGTAAACTTATTGAAAGAGGCATTGTTAAAACCGTCAAGTCGGCTAAAAAAATTGTTGACCGTAAAGATCCTGTTGTATGGGATATTCTTGAAAATGTACTTAAAGGCCATCCTGTTCTGCTTAATCGTGCTCCTACATTGCACCGGCTCGGTATTCAGGCATTTCAGCCCAAACTTATTGAAGGTAAAGCAATACAGTTACACCCACTGGTATGTACTGCATTTAATGCCGACTTTGACGGTGACCAGATGGCCGTACATCTGCCTCTTGGAAACGCAGCCATACTTGAAGCCCAGATACTGATGCTTGCTTCACACAATATTCTTAATCCGGCTAATGGCGCTCCCATTTCAGTGCCTTCACAAGATATGGTGCTTGGACTTTATTATATGACCAAAGCCCGTAAAAGTACGCCTGAATGGCCTGTTAAGGGTGAAGGTGCTACTTTTTATTCTCCCGAAGAGGTCATCATTGCCTTTAACGAGAAAAAAGTTGATTTGCATGCTGTAATCAAAGTAAGGATTGAAGTTCAAAATAACGGGCAACCTTCACGACAGATTATAGAAACCACTGTCGGAAGAGTTTTATTTAATGAAGTGGTTCCTGAAGAAGTTGGATTTATCAATGAACTTCTTACAAAAAAATCACTTCGGGATATTATCAGCCTGGTATTAAAGAAGACTGGCACATCAAAAACTGCTAAATTCCTCGATGATATAAAGGATTTAGGCTTTAAAATGGCATTTCAGGGCGGACTCTCATTTAACCTCGATGATGTTATTGTACCTGCCGAAAAAGATGCTTTAATGGAAGAAGGTTATCAGCAGGTTGATGAGGTAATGAACAATTACAACATGGGGTTTATTACCAATAACGAACGTTATAACCAGATTATTGACATCTGGACGCATACCAATGCCAAACTGACACAAACCTTGCTGAAACAGTTATCGGCCGATAAACAGGGGTTTAATCCGGTTTATATGATGCTCGACTCAGGTGCAAGAGGTTCAAAAGAACAGATCCGTCAGTTATCAGGTATGAGAGGCCTTATGGCAAAACCTCAGAAGTCGGGATCAACAGGGTCCGAAATTATAGAAAACCCTATTCTTTCAAACTTCAAAGAAGGATTGTCGGTTCTTGAATACTTTATATCAACCCACGGTGCTCGTAAAGGTCTGGCCGATACGGCCCTTAAGACTGCTGACGCAGGTTATCTTACACGACGCCTGGTTGATGTATCACAGGATGTTATTATTACCGAAGAAGACTGTGGTACACTCAGAGGCCTTGTTGCTACCGCCATAAAGAACAATGAAGAAGTGGTTGAGTCGCTTTACGAAAGAGTACTAGGCCGCACTGCTGTTCATGATGTTTACCATCCGCTTACTGGTGAACTGATAGTTTCTTCAGGACAGGAAATTACGGAAGAGATTGCCAGAAACATTGACGATTCACCAATTGAACAGGTTGAAATACGTTCAGTTCTTACCTGTGAATCACGCAAAGGTGTTTGTGCTAAATGTTATGGGCGTAACCTGGCAACAGGACGTATGGTACAGATTGGTGAAGCAGTAGGAGTTATTGCTGCCCAATCAATTGGTGAACCAGGCACTCAGCTTACCCTCCGTACTTTCCACGTTGGGGGTACTGCTATGAGCATTACCACCGAATCAAATATTGTTGCAAAATATAATGGAATTGCCGAAATTGATGAACTACGCGTGGTTGAGAAAACAGAAGAAGACGGTAAAAAGGTGGATATAGTAATCGGTCGCCTGGCAGAACTTCGCATCGTAGATAAGAAAACCGGTATAGCACTTACAACCAATAATATACCTTATGGCGCAAAATTATATATCAAAAATGGCGATGAAGTTAAAAAAGGAACGCTCATCTGTGAATGGGACCCGTATAATGCACTGATTATTTCCGAAGCTAAAGGTATTGTTTCTTTTGAAAATGTTATTGAGGGTTTAACCTATAAGGAAGAATCTGATGAAGTAACCGGATATCGCGAAAAGGTAATTATTGAAAGCCGTGACAGGTCGAAAAATCCTACAATTAATATTGTGGATAAAGACAACAACGTGCTTAAAATGTATAACCTGCCCGTGGGTTCACACCTCACAGTAAATGAAGGCGACCAGGTAAATGCAGGGGATATTCTGATTAAGATTCCCAGGGCCGTTGGTAAATCAGGCGACATTACAGGTGGTCTTCCACGGGTTACCGAATTATTCGAAGCAAGGAATCCTTCCAACCCTGCTATTGTTTCTGAAATTGACGGTGAAGTATCGTTTGGAAAAGTAAAAAGAGGCAACCGCGAGATTACGATTACTTCCAAATCGGGACAACAGAAAAAGTATCTCGTTCCTCTTTCAAAACAAATACTCGTCCAGGAAAATGATTATGTTAAAGCAGGGACACCATTATCCGACGGCGCTATTACACCATCAGACATTTTGGCTATTAAAGGTCCTACCAAAGTGCAGGAATATATCGTTAATGAAATTCAGGAAGTTTACAGGCTGCAGGGTGTAAAAATTAATGACAAGCATTTTGAAGTTATTGTGCGCCAAATGATGCGTAAGGTTGAAATTATTGACCCGGGTGATACCAAATTCCTTGAAAGGCAAGTTGTTGATAAATGGGAATTTATGGAAGAAAACGACTGGATTTACGGCAAAAAAGTCATTGAAGAAGCCGGTGATTCAACGACACTGAAACCGGGACAAATTGTAACTGCCCGTAAACTGAGAGACGAAAATTCATTACTCAAACGTAAAGACCTGAAGCCTGTTAAAGCAAGGGATGCTATTCCTGCTACCTCACAACAGATACTTCAGGGTATTACCAGGGCTGCACTGCAAACACAAAGCTTTATGTCGGCTGCTTCATTCCAGGAAACAACAAAAGTGCTCAATGAAGCCGCCATTTATGGAAAGGTTGATTTTCTTGAGGGCCTGAAAGAAAATGTGATTGTCGGGCACCTGATTCCTGCCGGAACAGGCAACCGCCGGTATAATAACCTGATTGTCGGTTCGAAAGAAGAATTCGATAAAATATCGTCAGAAGAGAAAAAATCTTCTGACGCAACAGAAGTGGTTAAGGAACATTAAAACATTGTAACATGGAAGAAAAGAAAAATGTCAACCAGATCAGTATTGAACTTAAAGAGGATGTGGCACAGGGAATTTATTCCAACCTGGCGATCATAACCCATTCATCATCAGAATTTGTGATTGATTTTGTAAGGGTAATGCCTGGCGTGCCAAAAGCCGAAGTCAAATCAAGGATAATACTGACTCCGGAACATGCAAAAAGATTTCTGATGGCCTTAAAAGATAACGTAGCCAAATATGAAAATACCCATGGGGCAATCAAACAAATGGAAGGCGCCGGTGGCGCTATGATCCCGCTTAATTTCGGCGGCCCTACGGCTCAGGCATAAAAAACCCGGTATGCATGCATACCGGGTTTTTAATTTAAAACTTATATGCGTTATCTGTTATCAGTTTATCGGCAATTCTTCTTCTTGCCTCTTTAACATTTACACCAGACACTTTTGTAAGTGTATTGATGGCGGTAATTAATTTTTCCCTGACATCTTCTCCTGCAAAGGAATACACAGCATCACGGGCATTCTTGGCAATTTTATCTGCAGCATCGTAAACATATACATCAAGCATGTCCTTGTATAAAGCGACAGCACCTGCGCCTTTTGCTGATTCCATTTTTTGCACACGTAATGCAAGCGATTCTGATATATAAGTTTCTGATATAATATCAGAAATATTGTTTAATACTTCCTGCTCATGCACCAGTTTTTTGTCAAATTGTTTTGAAGCACCATGAATTGTAATCAGGGCAACCTTTTTGAAGTTCTTTATTGCCTGCATTTTATCATTAAAATAGTCTTTGCCCGATGGCTGTGCCTGAAGATTTGATTTCACTGCCTGGTCAAAGATCTTTTCTGCTTCGCCAAAAAGATCAAAATCACCTTTCATAGCCCTTTTCATAGCCGTATCAACCACAAGCAACCGGTTAATTTCATTTGTACCTTCAAAAATACGGTTAATTCTTGAGTCACGGTAACCCTTTTCAACGGCCATTTCAGCTGAATATCCCATGCCGCCATGTATCTGCACTGCCTCATCAATAACAAAATCAAGAATCTCCGAACCGTATACTTTCAGAATAGCAGCTTCAACAGCATAATGGCTTATGCCGTCAATACTTGCTCTTCCTTTATCACACCCTTCGGTTTTGTATTTTTCAATCTGGTCATCTATATCTTTACTTACGCGGTAAATTGCTGACTCAATAGCAAAGGTTTTGATTACCTGCTCAGCCAGCTTGTGTTTAATGGCACCGAATGTAGATATAAGGACGCCAAATTGTTTTCTTTCATTGGCGTATTGTACTGAATCATTAATAGCTTTTTTAGCAGCGCCGAGGACATTTGCACCCAATTTAATACGGCCCATGTGCAAAATGCTGAGCGCTATTCTGAAACCCTCTCCCCTGGCACCTAACAAATTTTCAACAGGAACTTTTACGTCATTATAAAAAATCTGTGCTGTTGATGATCCTTTGATGCCCATTTTATGTTCATCAGGTCCAACAACTACTCCGGGATAATCTTTTTCAACAATGAATGCACTTAAAACCCTGTCATTGTCAATCTTTGCGAAAACAGTCTGAACATCAGCAAAACCGGCATTTGTAATCCACATTTTCTGACCGTTCAGAACATAGTATTTTCCGTCTTCAGATAGTTTAGCATTTGTCTTTCCGGAATTTGCATCACTGCCTGCTCCGGGTTCTGTAAGGCAATATGCCCCAAGCATTTCACCTGTTGCAAGTTTTGTCACATATTTACGACGTTGTTCCTCATTACCATAATACATAATAGGCAGCGTGCCAATTCCGCAATGTGCCATAAATGCCACTGAAAATGAATAGCCGGCTCCTATAGTTTCGGCTGCAAGCATTTGGGTAACAAACGACTGTCCAAAACCACCGTATTCTTCAGGAATTGAAATCCCCATCAAGCCAAGTTCGCCTGCCTTCTTTAACAGTGACTTCATCAGTTCGCGATCCTGCTTCTCAAGTTTGTCAATATTAGGATACACTTCTGCATTTAAAAAATCGCGGCATGACTGGGCAATCATTAATTGTTCCTCATTAAAGTCTTCAGGAATAAATATATCTTTCGATTCAACTTCCTTAACCAAAAATTCACCGCTTTTAAGTATTTTTCTGTTTTCCATAAGTTATAGTAATTGATTAATAAGGTTTATTTGCTAAAGGTTTAAGGCCTGTGCAATTAATTCAGCAATATCTAAGTTTTTAATTTCTTCTTCTTTGTTTTTATACTTCAAACCGTCAGTGAGCATAGTCATGCAAAACGGGCAGGCTGTGGCAATAATTGCAGTACCCGTTTCGAGCGCGTCTTCTGTCCGTTCAATAAAAACCTCTTTATTACCTTTTTCAGCCTCTTTAAACATCTGCGCTCCGCCGGCACCACAACATAACGCAAAGCTCCTGTTGCGTTTCATTTCAGCAAGTTCGACAGATAATGCGTTAAGTATCTGCCTGGGTTCCTGATAAATGTTGTTACCGCGACCCAGATAACAAGGGTCATGATAAGTAACCCGTTTGTTTTTAAATAATTCACTTTTAATATTCAGGGTACCATCATTAATACATTTTTCAAGAAACTGCAGATAGTTGATTACTGTGTAATTGCCACCCAGATCGGGGTATTCATTCCTGAATATATTATAACAATGAGGGCAGATAGTAATAATTTTGTCAATCCCGTATGCATTGAATAATTCAATGTTCCGCAATGCCTGCATCTGAAAAAGCATTTCATTTCCTGCACGCCTTGCAGGGTCGCCTGTACACGATTCTTCCTTACCCAATACCGCATAACTGACTTTCAGATAATGAAGAATTTTAACAAATGCCCTGACAACTTTTTTATACCGGTCGTCAAAGGCCCCTGCACAACCTACCCAGAAAAGATATTCAGGCTTCTCTCCTTTTGCATGTAGTTCAGCCATTACCGGTACATCTATTTTTACTTTTTCCATCGGTAGCAGAAATTTTTTGAATTAATGAACATTCATTTCAAGGTCTTTTGCCCATAACAACCTGTCCTCGGGTGAATATTGCCATGGGGCGCCATTGTTCTCAATATTGCTGAACACGGCTTTAATTTCACCAGGCGCAAGTCCTTCCTCCATTACCAGATAACGACGCATATCAACAATAAGTGTGGGATGGTTGATGTTGATGGGGCATTCCTGTGCACAAGCATTACAAGTTGTACATGCCCATAATTCTTCTTCAGAAACATAATCGCGTATCAGCGATTTGCTATCTGTGTATTCCTTGCCATTTTTTATCAACCCTGGCCCCTTTTCTTTCATCCGTGCTCTGACATCCATAATAATTTTCCGTGGAGATAGTTTTTTCCCTGTGATATTGGCAGGGCAAACAGAGGTACAACGGCCGCATTGTGTGCAGGATAATGCATCAAAATAGTTTTTCCAGGTAACATCCTCAATATCTTTAACACCAAAACGTTCAGCCGGAGTATCTGAGGCCTGTGCAGAAAACGCTGTATCGGGATTAAGCATTAATTTCACTTCACGCATAACATGTTCCATATTTGGTAGTTTCCCGAGCGGATCAAGCCGTGACAGAAATACATTCGGAACTGACAGAAATACATGAAAATGTTTCGAATAAGGCAGGATATTGGCAAAAATAAAAATAAGCACAATATGCGTCCACCAGCAGACTTCATACAGGGTTTCTGTGAACTTAATACTGCTTCCGTTGTATATTGTTGATAACCTACTGCTTATTGGATAAACGCCAAATAAAGATTCAGCTATCCTGGTTTTTAATGCAAAATATGCCGAATTCATACCCAGCAGTGAAAGCATCAGCATCAGAATCATGGTTAATGCAATAATAGCATCAACATGATTGCTGTGTTTCATTTCAATACCCTCGAAGCGTTTTATATGAAGAAACAGCCTTCGGAACAGAAAAATAACAATTGAAACGGCTACCAGCAATGCAAAAATATCACCTGAGGCCATTATAATATCATAAACCAATCCAAGGATTTTTAAAGCTTTATCGGTGCCGGTAAGGCCGTCGATGACCATTTCAATGCTACCAAACAGAATAACACAAAATCCCCAGAAAACCAACGCATGAAAAAAACCTATAACCGGCCGGCGGAAGATTTTTGTCTGGCCAAATGCTACATTCAGCATTAATGCAAAACGACGTCCGAAATTTTTAATGGGAAATGCCGATTTGGTTAGCCTGAAAAAAGCTATTATTCGCAAAGCGGTATAAGTAAATATTCCCAGAGTTAATAGCAGAATTGCTGTAAAAATTATTTGTCGCGCCATATTCAGAATTAAGATAATTTTTTAAGTAGCCGCTGTTTTGTTTATCTGGTTTTCAGTTCTTTCACGGCTTCAACCAGTTTGGGCAGTATTTTCAATGCATCACCCACTATACCATATTGTGCTGCTTCGAAAATAGGTGCATCCTTATCGGTATTGACAGCGACGATGTATTTTGACGAGCTGACACCGGCCAAATGCTGTGTAGCGCCTGATATGCCAAAAGCCATGTACAGATTGGGGGCAATAATTTTTCCTGTTTGCCCTGTATGTTCTTCATGCGGCCTCCAGCCTTCATCCGAAACAGGCCTTGAGCAGGCTGTAGCGCCTCCCAGCAGGTTAGCAAGTTCAACAAGTGGCCCCCAGTTATCGGGCGATTTCATACCTCTTCCGCCGGATACTACTATCTCGGCATCAGTTAAGAGTACCTTCCCTGTTTGTTTCTGGACATCTTTCAATTGTGTCTTTACAAGGCCCTGATCTATATCAACCTGCATATTTTCTATTGTGGGACTTACAGGTGACTCAATGAGTTCAAATGAATTCTGAGCCAGTGTAATAATTTTAATTTCTGTTTCAATTAAAAGATGTGCAAAAGCATTTCCCGAATAAGCTCTTTTATATACAATAAATGGATTGATGCTGAGAGGTAGTCTGCTCACTCCCGGTGCAATACCTGCGGTGAGGTTTACAGAAAGCCTCGGAGCAATAGCCTTTCCGGTGTTATTGAAAGACATAATAACAATTTTTGCATTAATTTTTCTGACAATATCGGCAATAACTTTTGTATATGCCTGATTGTCAAGTGTGGTTAAACTATCATGCACAACACTGATAATGTTTTTTGCACCATATTTACCCAACTTTTCAAGTTCGGCAGTGTCAACTTTACCTATGGATAAAGCAGTAACTGCAGAATTAAGCATTTCAGCTACCTTTGATGCATAAGAAACCAGTTCGAACGAAGATTTCTTAAATTTTCCGTCCCAGTTTTCGGTATATACTAATACTGACATAAATTTAAGCTTTGGTTTAGGATTAATGAATAATTAAATCACCTTTGCCTCATTTTGTAATAGCTCAATGAGCTGTTTTGGATTTTCGGGATCAATAAATTTACATGATCCCCTTTTCTGAGGCATTTCGTATTCAACAACACGTGTTAGAGCTTTTACTGCCTGAGGTTCAACAACTTTTATCTGTTTCGTCCGGGCTGTCATTATGCCACGCATAGAGGCAATACGAGGTTCTTTAGCGATGCCTTTCTGAACAATTGCAACAAAAGGCATTGAAACTGAGAGGCTTTCTTTCCCTCCATCAATTTCGCGGATTATTACAGGCTGGCCATTTTCAATGTTCAGGTGTGATACTGCCGAAACAGAAGGATAGTTGAGAAATTCTGCCAGCATGCCTCCAACGGCTGAACCATTATGGTCACTCGATTCTATCCCGCATATAATTATATCAAAAGGGTCGTTTTTCAAAACTTCAGCAAGGCATCCAGCTACTGTATAAGCATCAGCAGGGTCGGCGTTAACCCTGATAGCTTCATCGGCTCCAATGGCAAGCGCTTTACGTATTGTTGGTTCGGCAGCTGCTGTCCCAACATGAGCCACTGTTACCGATTGAATAACTCCGGCTGAAGCATCTTTCAATTCAAGCGCCCTTGTAAGCGCTAATTCATCCCATGGATTTATGACCCATTGTACACCCGTTGAATCAAACCTGGTATTATTATCCACAAATTTAACTTTTGTGGTGGTATCGGGCACATTACTAATACAAACTAGGATTTTCATTGATAAGAAATTTTGAATGGATATATGGTTTGTTATTTTTCAAATAAGCCTCCTGCAAGCAATATACATTATTTTGCATTCATTTTTTGTTTTTTAGGGCGTACAAATATAAAATAAAATAAAAAATTACAGCATTTTTTCCCGAAATTGACAAAAATACGATGTTTATTCTATCACGCTATTGGCTGATATATAAGGCTTATTATGCCTCTTAATAGAATTACCTTGCTGTTTCTAAAATAGTTTATTAATGGCAATATGGTTCAAATGGACATTAACCGATTAATAAACTTAAAACTTCTTTACTAACAGGCTGTGGACTATATCTATTAGTTATAAACAATTTTTTTACAAATCCTCTTTGTTTTTATTTGGTAAAATCAGAGACGAAAGTCTTTTTGCAAAATTTGGATGAAAAAAATAAATCCTTTAAAAAGAAAATCAGCTAATATCGTTAAACTATTGTTGGTTTTTTTTAATATCTATTCCAGCAAAAGCAGCCAATTTGTAAATGACTTCTTTTACTTCGTCATCAATTTCATTTTCTTCAATTGCTTCCGCAAGAGAATTGTCAGAAAACTGTGAATATCCATTTTTCTGAAGCCAATTTTTAAGCTTGGGTAGAATAAATTTTTTTGCATCAGTAAGGCCAATTTTATTATTATTCCATTTTTCTTCAAGGATTCTTTTGGCTTCTTTGTTTTTTTGTATAATATCCCAACCTTTTTTTTCGATAAAACTATAATCTTCAACAGCTTTTGCTATTTTATCAAAAACTAATGATTTACTTTCATCAATTAAACGGTTAAATTCGTCTAAAACAGCTTGGGAAAAAAGATTTCTTCCTTCATTCTTTAGTTGTAATAATCGTTCGAGGGCTTCAGGTATTAAAAGGTAGTTTTCAATTTCAGCTTTTTGCCATATGTGAAATTCTATATTTAAGTCTTTCTTATTTAAATTAGTTATTAACTCATCTCTAAAAGGATGGTAATCCCAGTCAGCTATTACAAATAATCTAAGAGGTGTTCCCGAGAAATTTAATCTGAACATTCCAGTTAATTGCTCTTTCAATTTAACCATATCTTGTTTATATGGATTTCCCTTGGCAGGAAAAATTGATAATCTTTTTTCAACTTTTTGCCAGTCAGCATCACCCAAAACCTTTT
>JAJUGM010000015.1 GCA_029268165.1 Bacteroidota bacterium | reverse complement strand
GGCATTCATAACTGAAATTAAGGTGAATTTGAAGGATAAAGACAAAGCCCCATCTTTTGCTAAAAGATATGCATACCTCACAGGCTACAATGTCGAGGACTGGAAATCGGCCAACCAGCACATGACAGTTGGGTTCATAATCCGAAATTATATAGCCAATTCTGTTGTTTTTACCATTCTGCTGGTAGCCGGTTTTGGTATTTATAATATCCTGAACATGACCATTTACGAAAAAATGAAGGATATAGCCATACTGAAAGCTACCGGCTTTTCGGGTAAAGATATTACCCAGGTTTTCATTTCGCAGGCTTTGTTCATTGGCATTTTTGGCGGATTAATCGGCTTGATGCTCGGTTTTACCATTTCCTCTATTATTGGTTCTATCCCGCTTAACATGGCCAATGTAAAAACCTTACCCATGAATTTCAAGCTGGTACACTATGCAGGAGGTTTTGTATTTGGGATTGTGATCTCATTTTTCTCGGGTTGGTTGCCTGCCCGTAAAGCTGCCCGTATCGATCCTGTTCAAATCATAAGAGGTTAAAGTATGGAAGAATTTGTATTGCAAACAGAAAATATCAACAAGTTTTTTTATGTGCCAGAACCGTTTCAGGTGCTTAAAGATGTTTCGATCGACGTAAAGAAGGGCGAATTTCTTGCTTTGGTAGGCAAATCGGGCAGTGGTAAATCCACCCTTCTATACGTCCTCTCTACCATGGACACCGATTACAAGGGGATGTTGATGATAAAAGGCGAACAGCTTACCGGTAAAAAACAGAACGAGCTGGCAGCTTTCCGGAATGCCAATATCGGGTTTGTATTTCAGTTTCACTTTTTATTGCCCGATTTTTCGTGCCTCAAAAATGTGATGCTTCCTGCATTAAAACTGGGTAAATACAGTGAAGCTGAAATTGAACAACGGGCATACGAAAAACTTAAAATGCTGGGCGTGCAGGACCAGGCTTTGAAAGCGGCCAATAAAATATCGGGCGGGCAGCAGCAGCGTGTGGCAATTGCCCGGGCGCTCATCAACGACCCCGCCATTATTATGGGCGACGAGCCTACCGGAAATCTCGACAGCAAAAATTCGCGCATGGTATTCGACATTTTTGAGCAGTTAACACACGAGTTCCACCAAACAATTATTTGTGTAACCCACGATCCCGATTTCGCAAAGCGGACAGACCGGACAATTGAAATGGCCGATGGGGTTATTTTAAAATAGTATTTTAATAAATAAAGAGAACATATTATATGATTGTGCTTTACAGGCTATTAATAATGAGCTTGCTCGCAATAGTTTTTTATCCGGCCTATTCGCAGGACGATAAATTTAAAACACATGAAGAATTGGACCGGGAGTTTACCGAAAACCTGAAGGCATTAAAACACTCCTTTTCGTTTAGCCTTCATTATGGGAGGGCCCAAATGTTTTCATCTGCTGTTTCCGATAGCATTAGCTTGGTAAATATTAGCAATTATCATAAACAATGGAATTTGACTTTTGAATACTATCCGTGGGAAAATACGGCCTTCCAATTCTCCTCCGGCTTGCAATATATCCCCAAAGAGAAAAGGATAGACAGCCTATCGTGGACACCCGGTGCAGGACTGGGAGGTATAAGGGCTAAAGCCCATGGCAAAGGTGGGGCTGTAATACCTGTAAGCCTTGGAATTAAAAAATCGTTCCTTCACGGGCTTACCCGACCCTATTTCTCAGGTGGACTTGGACTTTCGTATATCACCGTAGGTGTAGGAACGGCAAGCGTTATTGACGGGCATACTAATAAGGATATCAACCGGCAAAGTCAGGTAACCTTTTCCTGGAAGGTTGGTACGGGCATACAACACCGCATGGGTAAGGTGGTCCGTCTTAATCTTGGAGTAGATTTTTTCGGATCGCCCCGCCTTTCACCGGTAATTGGTTCGATGGATCGTCTTTCGGGCTGGTATTTATCAGCAGGCCTTAATTTTATTTTAAACCCTGACAGAAAAAACCACTAATATGGTGATGCGGTTTTTAACATTTTTGGTTCTTCCTTTAAAAATATGCACTGCATTTTCCCAGCATAGCCCTTTGGAAATATCTATTAAATATTTGGCACCACATAACAGTGAATCGTCGTTTTTTAATACAGGGTTAAACATAACCTTTCCAATATACAGAAATGCAAGCGCTACTGTTTTTTCAGGTGTCGGCAACGAATGGTTCCACGTTCAACTACCCGGTGATACGGTTGGGATTGAAAACCTTCATCGTTTCTCAGTTCCCGTTGGCTTTATGGTTGAATTAAAAAACAATTTCAGGTTAAATTTTCTTTTCGATCCTTCCATAAGCTCGGATATTGTGGATATTTCGGCGGATGATTTCCGCTTTAATGCAGCCATCAGGTTACAAAAAGAAACGCAACCAGGAATGTCATGGTCTGTTGGGATTGGTTTCTCCAAGCAATTTTTCGGGATACAGATTATTCCATTTTACCAGGCCGTTATCCCAATTACACACCGTCTAACACTTTCCGGCGCTCTGCCATTAAAGCCCAAGTTGACGTGGCACATTAACGATACCCGCCAATGGGGTTTTGCACTAACCGGAAACAGCAATTCATTTCGCCTTTCCGAAGGCAAACAAGGCCGGTATGCCGATGTAAAACAACTGGAGCTGAATTCGTTTTATCAACAAAAGCTAATCGGTAATTTCCGGATTACCGGAAGCATTGGCCTGGTTTTCATTAACCGCATCCGTGTTTTCGACAGCAACCAAACCATACCCCTCAGGCTATTCCTTTACGATTTTGGCCATTCACGCGCTCCGGCAACTTCATGGGATAATAAAAGCTTATCCTTTCAGGTACAAATTGCCTGGATCATTAATAAAGATTTAAATTAATTTCCTTATGAAATAGCCATGAGAAATAAATTTCACAACAAACGTAAATGATTATTGGCAAAGCCAATGAGAACACTTCGTTAAGTTATTTCATGACGTATTTGGCTTTGCTGGGCAATTCGGGGCCCATGTGACCTTATATAAAAAAATTAAAAAATAAACACATGAGAACTTATATTCATATTTTTCTGGGAGTTTTCTCATTTTTTGTTTCCTTGGCCAGGGCACAATCGCCCGACATATCTTTCATTACACCCCAACAACGTGCTTCGTTTTGGGCCAATAAGATGAATGAAAAATTAAACCTTACAGTGTCCCAGCAAAAACAGGTATTCAACATCGTTTTTACAACAGCATCCCAAACAGATTCCATCCGCAACAATTGCGGTCCTGCATATCTAAAACATAAGTACATCAACGAAGTACTTACCAAAAGAGCGTTGTATCTCAAAAAAATACACACCCCGGAAAAGTTCAGTTTAGAAACAGCAATTAAAGAAATTCAAAAACGAAAACTTAACGGGAGCTTACGGCCAAACAGTAAATAACCACCGGTCATGGGCACAAAATTAATCCTTATTATCGGCGATGATTCTGCTATCCTTTTGGCATTAACTCAATTCTTTAATATAAATGGTTATCTGACTTTTGTAGTTAATTCTGGTTTTCACGTCTTTGAAGTATTGAAATATTTAAAACCCGATGCTATTGTGTGTGATGATGAAATGCAGCAGATAAATGGATTGGAGTTTTTGCAGAATGTTAAGGACAAATACGCCGAAATTCCAATAATTATGTTGTCTAGCTATGAAGGCTCTGACATTATAAACCAAGCAATACAGTTAGGTGTAGAAGCATTTTTAAGCAAACCTGTTGATTTCAAAATCCTTCTTGATAAGGTTTCTATACTTATTCACAATAATAATTCAAATACATTATGTTAAACCATATTGTTGAGCTTAGAAGTTAATTAGATTCTAAGTTGAAAAGAGATAACGATGAAAATTCGGACATTTTAATAAAATCCGAAACGTAAATACTTTATTTTTATACTTAAATACCTTTTATTAAGATAAAGATCCCAATTTCTCTATCAGCCAAGATTAATAAATTGCCAAACAGTTCCATAATGATTTGCTTTGTGTGTATTTTAAAATCAGAGTTAACGGAACTCTACCTCAAAAAATACTGGCATAATGATTCATTCTGAGAAATCAAAAATTCATGGTTTGAATCAAAAAAACTATTGTCGAATTCAATTATGCCATCCATGCAAGTAATAGAATTAAAAAAGGTTCATGAGATATTAACGAAATTGCACAGTTTGTTGAATACACTTTGGATATCAATTTAGGTGATTTCTTCCGTACCTTCCTTCAAATTAAAAACCATAAAAGTTCGCCAAAGTTTATTGATACTATGCGGGCGGCTTTGATTAAAAGAATTGATGAGTAAGATGAATAAAATACAAATGTATTAGCAATAGGTAATTAGTACCGATTTGTCCTTTAATCAATTTTTCCAGCTTTAAATCAATTAAAACTTTCAAAGACTCATTTTTTACCATCTCAGGTATCAACTTGGCAAAAAGTTCAAGTCTGTTTATTGGAATTTGATATTTAAAATCTCGAAAACAATGAATTAATACTACTGAGATTATCACAACCGTCGCTTTGTGCGAATTTAAAATGAACTTAATCGAAGAAACCAAACAACTTGTCAAAGAACATAACGGACAATCCTCTCAAAAATGGCTCAGATCCTATGAAGTCTGTAAAATACTGAACATCTCCCTCAGCAATCTTCAAAACCTTTGCCTAAACGTTACATACCCATACACTAAAATCGGAAGCGTTATTTATTACGATTTCTCCGACATTCAGGACATGATGTTCCAATCCCGCAAATAGCGGTTATTCATGTTTGAATAAAACACCCGGTTATGAATGAGTTACATCAAACATTTATTGGCAGTTTTCTAAATTATCGAAGCCGATAACCGGTTTAACCCTTTCACATCAGATTATACCTTTCATTGTTTTTTAATGGAAAATCAAGTTCTTTCAAAATCCTATTTCCATTTAACGCGTTGAGATAATGCGGATGGCTAAAAAAATTGGTACTGACACCTACGTCAAATGTTAAATAGAGCTGCATGTGTTGTATTAGATTCGCTATGAACCTTTTTAAATCGGCATAAAGAAAGCTTAGTTTATCTAAACACTTTTCATAATACAACTGATAATACCTCTTTAATTTCAGTGATACCTTTAATAAACAATATAAACAACACAAACTTAATTGGCCAAGCCCGAAATTTTGAACCAAAATAAAACAAAATAATTTATTTACTTATTAACACCTGCCATCATAAGAAGATTACAAATAAGGAAATATAATTTAGCAGAAGTTTGTTTAAAACTCAACTTTAAATAGTTTTGTTTTTTATGTAATTTTATAAAATAATATCGGTTTCTGATTATTTGCCAAAAAACATGTTATAATCAGATGAAAAGGGAATCCGGTGCTTCTGCCTGCAACAGAAAATTCCGGAGCTGTCCCCGCAGCTGTAAGCCTTTCTGATGTTCAGAACGTCCTCTTGCCACTGTTCCGATGCATCGGGATGGGAAGGCTAACTGAACATGAGGTAAGCCAGAAGACCTGCCGGTATTTAACATTCGTAGCTTTCGGGTGAAAGGTGAAGAATAAAGCTTCAACTTTATTTCTCCATTTCTTTTTATCAAAGCTACTATTGATATTAAAAAGTTTAAAATTATTAATAATATTATTATGGAAATCAATGGAGCTTTAAAAGGTGTGCAGATTAAAAAACGCGATGGCCGTCTGGTGCCATTTGATTCAGAAAAAATTACTTTTGCTGTTTTCAGGGCGTTGCGAGCGGTAGGAAGACCCAATCGCCAGATGGCTGAAGATTTAATGCTTGATGTAATAAAACAAATTGACATATTTAACAGGTCAAATTACACCCCGTCGGTTGAAGAAATTCAGGATAAGGTTGAGAAAGTGTTATTTGAAAACAAGTTGTTTGATGTTGCCAAGGCTTATATTCTTTACCGCAAGCAGCATGAAAATATACGCAATGCAAAAGAGCTTTTTTCAAATATTGATATGGTTGAGAAATATCTTAACCTCGATGACTGGCGCATCAGGGAAAGTGCTAACTCATCATACTCTTTGCAGGGACTCAACCAGCATATTGCAACAGTAATCAGTTCGCAATACTGGCTTGAACGTATCTATTCCGATGAGATTAAACAGGCCTATTTATCAGGACGTTTTCATATTCACGATTTGGGTTTTCTGAGTGTTTATTGTGTAGGATGGGATCTGGAAGACCTTCTGATATCGGGGTTTACCGGTGCGACAGGCAAAATAGAAAGTCGTCCGGCAAAGCACCTCAGGACAATACTGGGGCAAATTGTGAATTTCTTCTACACCATGCAGGGCGAAGCTGCAGGCGCACAGGCTTTTTCAAATTTCGATACATACCTTGCCCCATTCATCCGGTATGATAAGCTTGGATATGATCAGGTAAAACAGGCATTGCAGGAATTTATGTTTAATATTAATGTACCAACCCGTGTCGGATTCCAGACTCCCTTTACCAATATAACCCTTGATTTGAAAGTTCCTGATTTTTTAAAAAACCAACCGGTAATTATTGGAGGCAAGCCACAGGATCTAACCTATGGAAATTTTCAGGCTGAAATGGACATGTTCAATGCAGCTTTAGCTGAGGTCATGTCCGAAGGTGATGCCCAGGGCAGGGTATTCTCTTTCCCCATACCCACCTACAACATTACCCATGATTTCGACTGGGACAACCCGGCTTATATCAGAATTTGGGAAATTTCAGCTAAATACGGAATCCCTTATTTTTCAAACTTTGTGAATTCTGATATGAGTCCCGACGATGTACGGAGCATGTGTTGCCGTCTGCGTCTCGATAAGCGCGAACTGCAAAAACGAGGTGGTGGACTGTTTGGTGCAAACCCGCTCACCGGAAGCGTGGGAGTGGTTACAATCAATTTGCCACGGTTGGGATATGAATCCAAATCGGAAACAGAACTATTCCAGCGACTAGGGAAACTTATGGAACTGGCAAAAGAAAGCCTAGAAACCAAACGAAAAGTTATAGAGAATTTCACAGAGAAAGGATTATATCCTTATTCAAAATACTATTTACGCAATGTAAAGGCACGGACTGGAAAATACTGGCAAAATCACTTTTCTACTATAGGTATTGTGGGGATGAACGAATGTTGCCTTAATTTCCTTGGCAGTGATATTGCATCTGAGCAGGGTTATGACCTTGCACAAAGAGTCCTCAGCTTTATGCGTAACCAACTGGAAAAATTTCAGACAGAAACCGGCAACATTTATAATCTTGAAGCTACTCCTGCGGAAGGAACATCATACCGGCTTGCTCGTATTGATAAAACAGAATACCCCGATATTATTACTGCCAATGAATACCATGTGCGACGCGGAGCTAAACCTTATTATACCAATTCCACCCAATTACCTGTTTATTTTACTGATGATCTTTTCAAGGCACTTTCACTACAGGATGGGCTTCAGACAAAATATACCGGAGGCACTGTTTTTCATATTTTTCTGGGCGAAAAACAATTACCGGTTCAATCTGTTAAAACGCTTATAAAGAAAATAACCCATACTTTTCACTTGCCATATATTACTTTATCGCCTACATTCAGCATCTGTCCCGAACACGGTTATCTTTTCGGCGAGCACAATCAATGCCCTAAATGTGCTAACCTCGGATTAGTTAGAAAATGCGAGGTATATTCACGTATTGTGGGTTATCTGAGACCAGTAGACCACTGGAATGAAGGCAAACAGGAAGAATTCAGGGAAAGGCTTACCTACGACAGAGGCGGATTGGAAAAAAATCATAACAATTAAGTGCGCACGACTTAACCGGTTTCAATGAATAAAAAAAATAAAGTAAAAACAAGTCCTCCGTTGCTTTGCTGGGATATTTACTACGAATATTATCTGAGACTCCTGCATAAGACAGACCAAAATGAAATTGATAAAAAACAGAAAATTATAATTAAATGAAAATTGGCGGTTTTATCAGGCAGAGTTTAATTGATTATCCCGGTAAAATAGCATCGGTGATATTTACACAAGGATGTAATTTCCGTTGTGGTTATTGCCATAACCCACAACTGGTTTTGCCTGAGCTATTTGAAAGTAGTCTGTCTTATGATCCTGAGAGTATTCTCAGATACATTAAGGATCATAAAGACTGGCTCGACGGGGTGGTTGTTACCGGCGGTGAACCTACAATTCATAACGATTTACCTGAATTTCTAAAAGAAATCAAGGAACAAGGATTTTTAATAAAACTCGATACCAACGGTTCTAATCCATTTATGCTCGACAACATTGTAAGAAAAAGGCTGGTTGATTATATAGCAATGGATATTAAAATGATACCGGAGCGGGATTTATACGCTGAAATCATTGGTATTGATAATGCACATGATATGGTTGAGAATGTTCTTGCCTCGGTTATTCTGCTGAAAAACTCACCTGTTGATATAGAATTCCGCACTACCTGCATTCCGGGAGTTCATAATGACATTATGATCGATTTAATCAGGAATTTTATCGGTTCAGATAAACGATATATTATTAATGAATTCCGTGAGGGGAAAACAGTGAATTTTTATAAAAGGCAGCTAACAGATATGGGATAGGGAATAATAGTACCAGACTTAAAATACAATTTTTAGCTGAATTTTAATTCTTCACCAGGAAAGCAGATAACCCTTTTCTCATGGGCTTCTCATTTGTCGGTTTCAGTCCGGCATTCAGGGCAATATTTATCGTTTTTTTAAAGTCATTGAGGCTGACATGCCCTTTTGGTTCAGCAAATAATACCTTTCCACCCGGCCTTAGCATCATATAAATATCATCAAACAGTCTAATTTTATCAGAAACTTCATGAACCACAGCAAAAAGAAGAACAAAATCAAGGCGCTCTGATAAACTGACAGGATAATAATCAATGCCAACCTGCAATGGTACAATAATATCTGAAACACCGTATTTAACAGCTCTTTTTTTCAATTGGTTAAGCATTTTTTTCTGAATGTCAACACAATACACCCTGCCTTGCGGTCCCGTCATTTGCGCCAACGGGATACTAAAATAACCCATGGCGCAACCATAATCCATTACCTGCATTCCAGCTTTAATATGAGGACCAAGAATTTTACCCGGGTCATGCTGATATTTTCTAATGGGAAGGATAAATGTGTAACCCAGCCACCATGGACAAATAAGTTGATTTTCCATTTTGTTATGTTTTTATTTGACAGACATAGTTATTTATGAAATGTAAACGAAAATATTTTTAAAATTCGTTCCATGATTTCAAACTAATTTGTAACCATAATTAACCATAAAAATATAAAAGCCACTAAAGATATTATAATTATTTTCGGTGAGTGAGCATTTTTTAACGGTAAACAACGCATTACAATGCTTGCAAGGTAACATTTCTTGGAGGAACAGAATGAGCAAAGTTAAAAATGCCTATTTTTGGTGAGAATTTAATAAAATGAACGCGAAAGCAGTTTTTTACAGGTGGATAGATACAATGAGTGTTCAATCTGAGGAGATAGACCAGCAACACAAGCAATTGATTGAAATACTGAATGAACTGTATCAGGCATTTGTGGATAAAGAGCACAAGGAAAAAATCGGCACAATCATTAACCGGTTGGAGGAATATACTAAATATCATTTCGGCACTGAGGAAAAATATTTCGATTTATTTGGTTTTTATGATAAAGAAAACCATATTAAAGAACATCAGGAATTCAGGGAAAAAGTAGAGGAGTTCATTCAGAAATACCGGAAACAAAGCGAAGCTCTGACCTATAATGTAATGGTTTATTTAAGAAACTGGCTCAACAATCATATCATGGGTACCGACCGTAAATATATAGAATGCTTTGTAAAAAATGGAGTGAAATAGTTTATCTTCTTGACAAGTTAAAAAAATTGAATTTCGGTCGCTTCATTAATCATGTGCTTTCAGCCTTAACTTTTTTATATTTTTTTTTGTGTCAAGACAAAAAAGGATGTAGGACATTCGGTAAAGCCCCATCACTATTCAAACTTGCACACAAAAATTTCTCCAAATAAATTTCTATCCACCTACATAAATTTATTCATTCATTGTACTTGGGTTAAATTTAACCGGCATTTTATAACCATTAATCACAAAAATTTTGTATTTTAGCAATTAAACCATTGGGGGTGCTTGCAGTGCAGGCTGAGATCATACCCCTGAACCTGATATGTATAATAACAGCGGAGGGAAATGGTAGTGATTCTGTTTCTTCATGAACAAAAGATATACCGTTTCGCCAACCGCGAAACGGTTTTTTATTTAATAATACATTTATATGATAACAAAAGAATCTTTAATTACTGATTTACATAAAATCCGGGCAAAAGCTCCGCTGGTACATAACATCACAAACTATGTTGTAATGAATAATACTGCCAATGCTTTGCTTGCAATAGGCGCTTCACCGGTTATGGCGCATGCTGTTGGTGAGGTGAAGGACATGGTGAAACTGGCTTCGTCACTGGTAATAAATATAGGTACGTTGAGTCCTGCATGGATAGAAGCCATGATAATCGCCGGAAAAGCAGCAAATAAAAGAAATATTCCTGTAGTATTTGACCCGGTAGGCGCTGGTGCAACACCATACCGCACACACACAGCCCGACAAATGATGAAAGAATGTTTACTTGCGGTTATTCGTGGCAATGCTTCTGAAATAATGGCCCTTGCAGGGTCAAAGCCCTCAACTAAAGGCGTTGACAGCATTGCAGCGTCTCATGAGGCTGTTGATACCGCTGTGATGTTAGCAAAAAAAACCGGAGCAGTTGTAGTGGTTAGTGGATCTGTTGATTATATAGTATCTCAGCAATCAATCATTAAGGTTAAAAACGGCTCTCCCATGATGGCAATGGTTACCGGAATGGGATGTACCGCCACAGCATTGGTCGGAGCTTTTGTTGCCGTTAATAGCGATTATTTTCATGCCTCTGCGCATGCGATGACTGTTACCGGAATTGCCGGTGAGATAGCGGCTGAAAATGCCGCAGGACCTGGAAGCATGCAGATTCATTTTCTTGATGCGCTTTATAACCTGAAGGATGAAGAAATAGTAAGCCACTTTAATATTGAGTAATGAAACAATTTAACCCAACCTTATATCTTGTTACTGACAGAGCACTTGCCAGGGGACGGCCACTTGAATTTGTCGTCGAACAGGCAGTGAAAGGCGGTGTTACGATGGTTCAACTCCGTGAAAAAGAATGTTCAGTAAAGGAGTTTATTATGCTTGCCATAAAGTTGAAAGCACTTTTGCATGGCTATAATATACCTTTAATAATTAATGACCGTCTTGACGTTGCTATTGCCTCAGATGCTGATGGTTTGCATATAGGCCAGAATGATATACCTTATAATATTGCCCGCAAATTACTCGGCAAGGATAAAATAATTGGCTTGTCTGTTGAAAATATCCATCAGGCTGTTGAAGCCAACAGTATTGATGTTGATTACATTGGCTTGTCGCCTGTTTTTGAAACGCCGACTAAGACTGATGCTGCACCACCTCTGGGATTGGAAGGGGTCAGAAAAATAGCCGCACTCTCAAAACATAAAATGGTAGGAATTGGAGGTATCAATGCTTCAAATGCAGCAGATGTAATAAAAGCCGGTACTCACGGAGTTGCTGTGGTGTCGGCCATTATGGCTGCTGATGACCCTTTTTTGGCTGCACTGGAAATACTTCAGACTATTGAGAAAAACAAAAATATAAGTAAATGAAAATCACTGAATTAGGAGAATTTGGATTTATTGACCGTGTGGCCGGAATATTTAACCACTTCAACCGGCCGGGTATTACAGGCATTGGCGATGATTGTGCCATCATACCATATAATGAAGAAACAGATCTGGTGATTACAACTGATTTGTTAATTGAGGATATTCACTTTCTGAAAAACCGCATAAGCCCGTTTCAGCTGGGTTATAAATCACTGGCGGTGAATTTGAGTGATATTGCGGCAATGGGCGCACAACCTGTCGGGTCTTTCCTTTCAATTGGCTTATCCGTTGAAACAGAAGTGGATTATCTGGATGCATTTACCGAAGGATTTCACAGTCTTTCACAAAAATACAACGTTCCGTTGCTGGGTGGCGATACTACCCGGTCAAAAAGATATCTGATTATTAATGTTGCTGTTATAGGTCAGTGCCCTAAAGGTAAAGCCAGGCTGAGGTCAATGGCACAGGCCGGTGATATAGTGTGTGTAACCGGTTTTCTGGGTGATTCAGCAGGCGGTTTGGAAATATTGTTACATAACATCCCAGAAACCAGCGATAGTATATACCTTACCGGATGCCACCACCAGCCAGAACCGCATATAAAGGAAGGGCTGTGGCTGGCCCAACACCCTGAAGTACATGCCATGATGGACATATCTGATGGTATTTCTTCTGACCTGGCTCATATTGTAAAAGCTTCAAATAAATCGGCTATTGTTGACCTTGAAAGCATTCCGGTTTCTGATGTACTTAAAAGGGTGGCCATAGCCAATAAATGGGATATTGAAAGGCTTGCAGTCTCAGGCGGAGAAGATTACGTGCTTTTATGCACTGTTAATAAAGACAAATTTGAAAAATTAAGCATTGCATTTTTAAAACAATTTGGTCGTCCTTTATATGCTGTAGGCCGAATTACACAAGGTAATGGTGCAATAGTCTGGACGAAAAACGGAAAGGAAGTTGTTTTTTCACAGCGTGGTTTTGACCACTTTAAATCATAAACAATATGGATAATCAGTATAAAATAGTTCTTTCTGTTGCCGGAAGCGATTCGGGTGGCGGAGCAGGCATCCAGGCCGATATAAAAACCATATCTGCCTGTGGCTGTTATGCTGCAACTGCTATTACTGCCATAACAGCACAGAATACCGTTGGGGTAAAGGCTGTATTTCCTCTAATGCCTGAGGCAATTAGTAGTCAGATTACAGCTGTGCTTGAAGATATTGGCGTAAATGCTGTCAAAATAGGTATGCTGCATTCATCACCGGTTATCAAAGCAGTGAAAGAAACACTAGCACATTATCGCATCGATAATATTGTCCTTGACCCTGTTATGGTGGCTACCTCAGGTGATAAACTTTTGCAGGATGAGGCTGTAGAAACAATGAAATCTGAACTCATTCCAATGGCGCGGGTTATAACGCCCAATATCCCCGAGGCTGAGATATTACTTGGTGCAAGAATAAATTCACAGGACGAAATGATTCCAATGGCTGAAGAGTTGGCCGGAATAACCGGTGTCTCGGTGTTGCTTAAAGCAGGCCATTTCAATTTGCAGGAAATAATAGATGTTTTTTATAATATTGAAAATAAATCAATTCTTGCGTTGAAATCTAAAAGGATTCAAACCAGGAATACACACGGAACAGGTTGTACATTGTCATCTGCGCTGGCATCATTTCTGGCACATGGATTGTCTTTAAATGAGGCAGTAAGGCGGGCAAAGGATTATGTTGACAATGCCATACAGAAAGGTTCCGGATATACAACAGGTAAAGGACATGGACCTGTACATCATTTTTATCAATATTGGAAATAATGCATGCTGCAGGACCTTTTACTTATAAGCTGTGGTTTACAATACAGCCTGTTTTTCAACAGATTATAAACAGTTCTTTTGTCAGACTGCTTATCCGAGGAACCCTTCCGTTGAGATGTTTTAAGCAATATGTGGCACAGGACATCCTGTATATTGTTGATGACGCCAGAGCACTTGCTATCACAGCAGCTAAGGCAGAAACCACAGATGATATGTATTTTCTGCTTCAGTTAGCTAAAGACGGGCTTGATATAGAACGTGCTTTACATGCAGATATGATAAAATTTTTCAATATAGATGTTGCAACACAAAAGTCACCTGCATTTCATGCTTATACTGATTTTCTGCTTCATCATGCATGGCAGTCACCTTATCCTGTGGCACTCGCATCATTGCTTCCCTGTTTCTGGATTTACCACAATGTGGGTGAGCAGATGAAAAGAATCGCAGTTATCGGTAATCCCTATCAGAAATGGCTCAATACCTATTCGGATGATATTTATGTTCAATATGTGAAACGATTGATAGAAATGACAGAAAATGAAGGTAGTAAAGCCAGTTTTGCCGTTCAGGAGCAAATGATCTGTGCTTTTAGTGAAGGTACTCTTCATGAATTAAGGGTGTTTGAGGAGGCTATTGAAAGCTAACTTTCATTATAATTGTCCTATTAATGAAGAGCGTTAAACCAACAGCGCAGGTGTTCCGCAACGAAACACGGCCTAAGCAGTTTTTCCGTAAAACCCCGATTCATTGATGGTTTCAATTCCAACGGATTAGAATTGAACTACATCGGGGTAATCGATTTGTCATTATGATATAGAAAATAATAACCTTCGACATTATCAAGATAAGCCCCGTCAAATCCGGCGTCTATTATTTTTTTTATATATGAACTGTCATTTCCGTAAATAAGTTTCTGCCATTCTTCAACCCAAAATTCAACCCAAAATTCATTACTATATCCTTCATATTCTTTTTTTATCCATTCCGGATGATGAAGTTCCCAGTCTTTTTCCCAGTAATAACGATAATTTTCGGCAGCACCAATGTTGATATATGAAATAACAAGCCGTTTTCCGCCGTTGGCTTTTATCTTCAACCTGTTTATGTCGTCAGCCGTTAATGCAGTGTCACTGAAAAACAAGTCAATTATTATTACATCAAAGTTAGTAGCTGCAATGGCATTGATGAAACCGCTTTTTAAAACATAATTTTCCGTATTTATCAGGTAAAGATAGTTCATTGCATCGGCAAGAGTAGTAATGTCATTTGAGTTTTCCTGAGGCACAATGTCGGGAATCAGCAAATAGTCATAATTGCTTTCTATTCTGGGGAAACAGATGAATCCTTCATTGTAATTCAAGGTAAGTGCTTCAGCAACCATGCTGTTATCAGATAAATATTCCGATACTTTTTTATATAATTTGAGCTGCCTTAACTGTTCAAGCCGGTACTGATCGGGTTGATAGTCGCCGTTAAAAAAAAGTTCCTCAACACCAAAACCGTCAATGGCATCAAGATATGATGTATTAATCCCTTCTTCAGGTTCGGCATTGTTGTATGCCATTTCAATTCCGTTCTGAGGGATAATGATGAAGTTAGCATTATAACTATGTGCATATATTGAAATATTACAAACAAAGTCCTGCATTTTTCTACCGACTGATTTTTCGGATATCTGCTCATTGGAGCAATTAATAAACAACGTAAGTATAGATAATACAGGGGTTAACGTTTTCATATATAACTAAATTATAAAACCAATTAAATAAATCTGTATTAAACTTATGTATTATTTATAACAATAACAAGAAAGCCTGACAGTATCAATGTCTGTCAGGCTGCGTTCTTTAAAGATAAAGTCATAATAAAAATCAGGCCGGGCTGAGCTCTATGTGGGTGTTGCTACCGATGATTACGATGGTTTTATTTCATAAAAGCATTAAACATCCACACCATTTTCTCCTGGCCCGAAATATAGCCTGTCATCAGGTCAACAGTGCCATCATCGCTGTTTTCTGCTGCCATTGATGAAATTTCCCGTTCAATCTTTATTAAAATGGATAAACCATTTAATACTTCCTTTACTGTTTCAACATCAGATGAAATGTTGGTTTTTTCCACAATTTCAGCTGTTTTTAAATAATCAGAAAATGAATGTACCGGTTTGCCTTCAAGCATCAGAATTCTTTCGGCTATTTCATCAGCTTTTTCAGCCAGGTCATCATATAATTCCTCATATTTCTCATGCAGCTTAAAAAAATTTTTGCCGGTAATATTCCAGTGAAATCCTCTGACATTCATGTAAAAAACCTGTACATTGCTAAGCAACACATTAAGTTTGTCTGACATTTGTGCAGCATAACTGTTTTCTAAACCAATCTGATTTTTCATAGTGATTATTATTTAAATATTATTTATTAGTTTCTTATTAAGAATCAACAAAACAATATTGTATTTGTTTAATTCTTAAGTATAAATATCTTTTCAGAAATTCCCTTCTCTCTATTTCCCTATGAAAATACTATCTTCTTTTTTTCTCGCATGGGCAGGGTACTGCCTTATGATGCTTATGGGTGCTGCATGCTGAACTGAAAACAACGGCCATCATCAAAACTCCGGTTATAATTAAACTTATGATTATTCTTTGTTTTTTATGCATATAGTTATTTTAACCAAAATTATTAATAATTAAATTAAAAGAAATCCTTAAATCCAAAGGTTATTTTGTAACTTTATAAAAAACCGTTAAACTATTAAGATATGCCCCGTTCTTTATTTGACTTATCTGTTGATAAAGTTATGAAAGCCGAACCGGTTACTATTTCCTTCCCTGATGGAAGAAAAGTACACTCGCCTTTTCCCTCACCGGCTGACTGGCGTGATCACTGGATTTACTTTTTATTGGTTGACCGTTTTAATAATCCTGATGCCATGCCAAAATATTCTGAGCCCTGCGGACTGTATCAGGGCGGTAATTTTTCCGGAATAAAGGCAAAATTGCCGTATCTGAAAAAACTGGGTGCCGGGGCCTTATGGCTATCACCTGTATTAAAGAATCCGGAATGGTATAAAAATTTCTGGGGAGGCTATGTTATTTCTGATTTTTTAACCATTGAACCCCGGTATTGCAAAGACCCGCAGGCAGCACGAAACGATCCTGAGCTTGCGGATAGGGAATTCCGCGAACTTGTTGATGAAGCTCATGCTTACGGATTATATGTTATTATGGACATTGTACTTAATCATGCAGGCGATTTGTTTAATTATGAAGGAATGCGTGATGCTGCACCTTGGAGTGACAAAGAATACACCATATATTGGCGAGATCAGAACGGAACAGCCAGAGGCGATTGGACTGATATTGGTTTGATAAATAACCTGCCTTATGAAGCTGGTGTGTGGCCTTTAGAGTTTCAGCGAAATGACTTCTTCAGACGGAAGGGAACAAAAGACAATAGTAACAAACCCTATCAGGGTGATTTTTATACATTAAAAGAACTGGTTACAGATTATAAAATTCAGGATAAACCAGTTTTCCCTGTTCGCGATTTGTTAATCAGAGCCTATCAATACCTGATTGGAAAATTTGACATTGACGGATACCGCATTGATACCCTGCAATATATAGAGCCCGAATTTGCCAGAGTTTTTGGTAATGCCATCCGTGAGTATGCTCTTTCAATAGGTAAAAAGAATTTTTTCACTTTTGGCGAAATTTGGCAGGACGATGAAGAATCGAAAATTGCTGAGTTCGTCGGACGTAATACCGTTGATGATGACCACCTTGTTGGCGTTGATGCAGCGATTGATTTTCCTGTAAGGAAACGGCTGGTAAACATCATCAAAGGGTTTATGCCTCCTTCCGCATTAGCTGATCATTATGATTACCGGAGGAAGGTATTGAAATCAGTGGTCAGTTCGCACGGAGAAGCCGGCAGGTATTATGTTACATTTATTGATAACCACGACCTGAATGAACGGTTTCATAACCCCCTTTATCCTGAGCAGACAAAAATGGCGATTGCTATGTTAATGGCTTTACAGGGAATACCCTGTATATATTACGGAACCGAACAGGGTTTAAGCGGAAATGGAAATACACGTGAGTATGTGCGGGAAGCTTTATGGGGCATTCATCATGCATTTTCTGAAAATCATGAAATATACAGGCATATTCAGGCATTAACTAAGATAAGAAATGAAAATCCCGAATTACGATATGGAAGGCAATATTTCAGGCCTTGCAGTGGAAACGGAGTTGATTTTGGCTACTCAGAATATAACGGAGGCGTGATTGCTTTCTCAAGAATTTTAAATAATGCTGAGGTGCTTGTAGTGGGCAATACCAATGTGAATACCAGACAAAAAATATACATTGCAGTTGACATGAACCTGCATCCCCTGAATAAGGAATGGAAAATTATGTATTCTAGCCATAATCAGCCTGAAAAGCCTGAAACTACTTCTCTGCAAGGCCCTTTCAAATGTGTACGGGTTTCTCTTTCACCCATGGAGGTTCAGATTCTTAAATAAAGACAACTCAGGTAGGTAAATGAACCCTTCGATAATAATATTAATGCTGCATTCTCATTGTGTAACTAATTCCTAAAAAATTGATTAAACCCGGATTTGTAATTAGGAGCGATGCACACCGACTTCCTCCATTATACATTAAAATGTTTCATCAATCAGACGTTTATAACCAATTAAAAGGGATTAAAATGAAAATAATCACTGCATCGGGTAATCGATTTGTCATTGCAATACATTAACATCATATATCAATAACAAGCTTAATATTTAAGCTGATATCTTTATTTAAGGTACCAATTGTTAGGATCCATCAATTTATTGCGGATCATTTCGGCTTTGACCGGGTCAGTGAATTTTTCAGCAACTTTATTTGCCAAGTAACTAGGATCATTTCGACGTTCAGCAATACGAACCAAATCGAACCATCGTTTTCCTTCGAATGCAAGTTCCATGGCTCTTTCCTGTATAATTAAGTCCTCAATTGCGTTTTGGACTTCTACTGGGTTATTCCAATCTACATTAGAAGGTATAAGTACAGGGCTTAAATTTACCCTCCCTCTTATTCCTTTATTTGAATTCCATTTTTCATAACCTGCAGGTCTCTCAAAAGGACTGGCTGATGAGATACCTTGATTCAATAAAAGCATTGCATTTGTGTTGTC
>JAJUGM010000014.1 GCA_029268165.1 Bacteroidota bacterium | reverse complement strand
GCTACTTTTGTAATTATTTTAATTTAAAACAGCATGCAGGTATTTTTTATTATTGTTTTATTCATAGTGCTGGTTTCCTTTGTTTTATTAGGGTTCAATATTTTTTTCAGGAACGTCCGTTTTCCCGAAACAGAAATAGGGCGGAACAAGGCAATGCGAAAACTTGGCCTAAGCTGTCCGCGATGCGATGAAATGAAAACTTTTTCAAAAAAACCGCAACATATTGCCATTAATCCGGAGGAGTTAAAGGTAATACGCTGATTTTTCAGGGCTCATGCTGTCTTGATTCATAATATTTGATTTAACTCCTGCAAAACATCAAAAACTTTTTCAACGGTTGATTGTTATTCCTATATAATAAATACTTAATAAAATGTTACAGATATTATTACCTGTATTAATAATTGTATTAATGGCTATGCTTGCCCTTGCACTGAAGCAGATATTGACCGGTAAATCGGCACTGAAGGGAGGAGCGTGTGTACGCTATGGTTCTGAAGATAAAGGCATTAGCAGATGTAAATGCGGAGATAGCGAATCCTGTAATTTAAATTAATAAAAAAAATTTTTTCAGACTTCTTCAAGATATTTTCGGAGTCTTGGGGTAAAATAAACCTTGAAATTTCCAAGCTCATCGCTGTAAATAAGGTAAGCATCAAGAAACCTGTTTTTTTTAAGAAATTCAATGGATTTATCCAGTCCCATTACCATAAAGGCTGTAGCGTATGCGTCGGCAGTTATGCAATCGTCAGCTATCACTGTAGCGCTTAAAAGGTTCGACATCACAGGGTAACCTGTTGCCGGATTTATGGTATGGGAATATTTTATTCCATCCTTTTCATAGAATTTACGGTAATTGCCTGATGTTGCAAGGGCGCGTCGGCCAAGAGTAACTATTGCCTGCATGTAGGCACCAGGTATCATATTGCCCTCAACGGGTTTGTCAATACCTATGCGCCAGCGGTTTCCCTTTTCGTTTCGCCCTCGTGTACGGACCTCGCCGCCTATTTCAACCAGGTAGTTTTTAATTCCAAGACTTTCAAGGTATTTTGATACAATATCCACCGAATATCCCTGAGCTATAGCGTTAAAGTCGAGCAAAATGTCCGGATGAGTTTTAATAACTCTTTGACCTTCAAGGCGTACTTTCTCCATTCCTACAAGCTGCAGTAAACTGTCAATCAATATGCTGTCTGTTTCTGAAATTGCTGTTGGCCCGAAACCCCATGCATTAACAAGCGGGCCAACAGTTACATCAAAAGCACCACCGGTTTTTTTGTTTACTTCAGCTGATTTTTTGAACAAGGTAATGAACTTTTTATCAGCCCGTACATAGGGATCATTTTTGTTTATTCTTGAGATAATGGAATTAGGCTCGTATATAGATGCAGACATGTCAAAATCGGCCAGCAGTGAATCAATCTGTTTCTGAAGGTTCCGGCCATCGGGGCTCCGGTATGTTATATGATAAGTAGTGCCCTGGGTAAAGCCTGCTATTTTAATATATTCACCTCGGCTGTTTCTGTGGCTTATCAACAGGATTGTAAAAATAATAACCGATAGTATTATTCCTTGAAAAATAGTTTTTTTCATAAATTTAAATATTTGATTAAATGTACATTGATGCCTGAAGTTAGCAATTTCTATTTTAAATGGAGCAACAAAGGGAAATTAAAAATGTCCCAGTTAGCAATTCATTAAAATATTCTGTTTCTTCAAACACTGATTTTTGTCTTGAAATTTTGTATGACTAAAGCTATTTGCCTTTTCTGAACAAAAAACATGTAAAAATAAAAATATTGAACATTAATATTCTAATTTTGTTTGTATTCGTATTATCAGCAAAAGCATCTTAGGCCTTTAATATCTCGCTTTTAGGAGGTGGATATTTCAAGTTAGTATTTCCAGATTATATAGCCTCTTAGTTCCTTATAGCTCATAAGTCCTAATGCTCAAAAATCAATTAGAATTTTTATTGTTATTATTAGTTAATAAATTGAATTTTTTCTTACTATTTTGCAGGCAAAAAAGTAATAAAAATTAATGCCACGTTTAGATCAGGATATTAAGGAACGGATTAAACAGCTTGATTACAATGACCTTTTTGATATAGTAGTTAAACTGGCATTAAAAGAAAAATCGGTTTATGATTTTATTGTGGTGAACTATCTTGATAAAGAGCTGGGAGATAGAGAATTATTTGAAGCCACACGGGCTGATCTGGAGTTGATATTTCGAAAAAGGCATAAAGGTTTTTCAGAGCAATTAAGACTTGCTAATATGTTAGGGGTTTGTATTAAAAGAATTAATGAATTCACAAAAATTTCAAAAAATAAAGTTTTTGAGGCCGAATTATTATTGTATGTGCTTGAAATCCCTTTTTCTTTGCCTGATGATATGTTTGGTACCTGTTTTACCCAGTTCGATACAAAAGTTGCTATGATAGTCAGAAGGTTAGTAAATGTGGTGACCGGAAAACTCCATGAGGATTATAAAATTGACTATGAAGAAAAAATTAACAGGTATCTTCAGATTCTGCACCAGACATCGAGTCATATTAGTATTGTTGATAAATTACCGGAAGCAATTTAACCCCGCTACGATGAATTTGTTTATTCATTGCACTCGGGTCAAATTTGGTTCATGGGATTCTTTCATCTGCTCTTTTCATCCCCCGAAATCGTCAAAAGCAATCATCTCATCGGACACACCAAGGTTGTACAGCATTTTTAGTACTGCTTCATTCATCATCGGCGGGCCGCAAAGATAATATTCTACTTCTTCAGGTTCGTCGTGTTTGCTGAGATATTCATCAAAAAGTACCTGATGAATAAAACCTGTCAGGCCTTTCCAGTGATCATCGGGTTTGGGCTCTGAAAGGGCTATATGGAATCTGAAATTAGGGAATTTTTTCTCAATGTTGCGGAATTCATCCTCATAAAAAATTTCGCGTTTTGAGCGGGCGCCATACCAGTATGATACTTTACGCCTGGTTTTAAGTGTATGAAAAAGGTGGAAAATATGCGAACGTAGGGGAGCCATACCAGCGCCGCCGCCAATATATATCATTTCCCTGCTGGTGTCTTTAATAAAGAATTCCCCATAAGGTCCTGATATGGTTACCTTATCACCCGGTTTTCTTGAGAAAATATAGGACGAGCAGATACCTGGCGGTACATTTATGAAAGTATTCTTTGAGTTATCCCAGGGCGGGGTTGCTATACGTATGTTGAGCATAATAATGTTGCCCTCGGACGGATGATTAGCCATGGAATAAGCCCTGAAGGTTTCTTCGGTATTTTTCATTTTCAGGTCCCACATGTTATAACAATCCCATTCATCGCGGAATTTTTCTTCCACATCTATATCCCGGAATGTCATTTCGTATTTGGGAACATCAATTTGAATATATCCTCCTGGTTTGAAGTTAAGGGTTTCTCCGGGAGGGAGCTTCACCACAAATTCCTTAATGAAAGTAGCCACGTTTCGGTTTGACACTACTTCGCATTCCCATTTTTTTATTCCAAGCACCTCTTCAGGCACTTTTATGACTAAATTTTCGCGAACTTTCACCTGGCAGCCCAGTCGCCAGTTGTCATGTATTTGTTTACGTGTGAAAAACCCTACTTCGGTAGGAAGTATTGAACCTCCGCCTGATTCAATCTGGCAGCGGCAAAGTCCGCATGTCCCTCCTCCTCCGCATGCCGAAGGCAGATAAAGGCTTTCCTGTGAGAGTGTTGCCAGTAGTGTTGAACCTGGTTCAACCTCAATAACCTTTTCTCCGTTAATTGTTATTCTTACCTTACCGGTTGCCGTGAGTTTTGATTTTGCATAAACCAGCATGGCAACAAGTAAAAGAATTGTACCTAAAAAGATTACTATACTTAGCAGAATAGTTTGTGTAATACTCATAATAAATTATTTGAGAGGAAGCGCTATAATTTTATACCCATAAAACCCATAAATGCAATGGCCAGTAAACCGGTCAGGATAAATGATACTCCCAGTCCACGCAAGGGAGCAGGTATATTGGAATATTTTATTTTTTCGCGGATTGCAGCGAGCACAATTATAGCGAGTGCCCAGCCAACACCTGCGCCGAGAGCATAGACAGTGGCTTCTGCAATGTTTGCATATTCACGTTCCTGCATGAATAATGACGCTCCAAGTATGGCACAGTTTACGGCAATGAGGGGCAAAAAAATGCCCAATGCATTATACAGGGCAGGGGAGAATTTTTCGACCACCATTTCAATTAATTGCACTATTGCAGCAATAACAGCAATAAATAGTAAAAAACTTAAAAAGCTCAGGTCATATTTTGCGAAGTCAGGACTAATCCATTTCAGGGCGCCTTGTTTAAGAAGGTAGTTTTCGAGCAGCCAGTTAACCGGTATTGTAACTGTAATGACAAAGATTACTGCTATGCCTAACCCTACAGAAGTTTTAAGTGTTTTAGAAACCGCAAGGTATGAACACATGCCCAGAAAATAGGCAAAAACCATGTTGTCTATGAATACATTGCGGATAAATAGGTTGAAGTATTGTTCCATATCTTTTAAATTATACTTGCTTCAGATCACTTTTCAATCAGTTTTCTGTTTTTGCTTCGCTGTATCCAGATAATAATTCCCAATGTAATGAGTGCCATGGGCGGTAAAATCATCATGCCGTTATCTTTATACCCTGCCTGATAGAGCACTTCGGGTATAATCTGATAGCCAAGTATTGATCCGCTACCGAACAGTTCGCGAAAAACAGATACGATAATCAGAATTAAGCCATATCCAAAGCCGTTTCCAATTCCGTCGAGCAACGATTCAAGAGGTTTGTGTGACATAGCAAAAGCCTCGAGCCTGCCCATGATGATGCAGTTGGTTATAATCAGTCCGACAAAAACCGATAGTTTTTTGCTTACATCGTAAACATAAGCTTTCAGCAACTGGTCAACAATGATTACGAGTGCCGCAATCACAACCAGCTGAATAATTATCCTGATGCGGGGGGGTATTGTGTTCCTGATGAAAGCAATAATCAGATTTGAAAAACCTGTAACCACTGTAACCGAAAGTGCCATAATGAGGGCCGGCTTCACCTGCACGGTTACAGCCAGTGCCGAACAAATGCCCAGCACCTGCACAGTTATCGGATTTTCACTATTCAGCGGATTTGTTATGAGTTTCCAGTTCTTGGCATCCATGATTCAGTTATTTTGTAGTTTTAAAAAAATGCTGATAGCTTACCAGACAGGTATCAAGCATAGCCTGTACCCCCTTGCTCGTGATGGTGCCGCCTGAAATGCCATCAACTTCAGTAAGGGAGGCCGGATTGGCACCTCCTTTTACAACTTTAACAGGTGTGAAAATTCCTTTTTCATCAAAGATGACTTTGCCCCGGAAGGGAAGCTGAAAAAACTCCTGGTTTATTTCTGCACCCAGTCCCGGTGTTTCTCCTTTATGGTCAAATATTACTCCATAAATCTTCCTGTAATGAATATTGCTTTTTGTATCTTTTTCTCTTAGTAGTGAAACATAACCCCAGATAGGCCCCCAAAGGCCTTTACCGTATACAGGAATGATTATGAACGAACTGTCATTTTTTTTGGCTTCAAAAACCGGGAGTAATCTTTTGTCAACCGGCTTTTTAAGTTCCTCACGGAGGTTGATATAAAAAGGGTCGGCGCCTTGTTGTTTTATTCCTTTACTGTTAATGATGTATCTGTCAGTTATGTATTTTTCATATAATTGCTGGACATTGTTCTTGTTGGCATTTATTCTTAGGGAAGCTAGAATATTCAGTTTTTTTTCAATCTCAATATTTCTGTCCTGAGCGGGTTTTAATGCGGTTGCTGCCAGGGCAAGCAAAGTGGCCACAATGATCACTACAATTGAAGAGTATATATAGGTATAGGTATTACTCTTTACATTCATAACCCGTTTGTGTTTAAAGTTTGTTTAATACCGTTTCAGCTCTTTTCAGTCTGCGCATGCGCCTTCTGATATTTGCTTCCACAACATAATGATCAATCAGCGGGGCAAATACATTCATCAGCAGAATGGCCAGCATCATACCTTCGGGATAGGCCGGATTAAGTACGCGTATAAGAATTGCAAGTACTCCGATCAGAAATCCGTAAATCCATTTTCCTTTTTCGGTCTGCGATGCGGTAACCGGGTCTGTAGCCATAAAAACAGCTCCGAACGCAAATCCTCCGTAAAGCAAATGTTTGTAAGCAGGAAGTTCCATATAGGCATTGGCTGCAAAAATATTTAAAAGCCATCCCATAAAAAGGCCGCCAAGTATAGTTGAAAACATTATTTTCCAGCTGCCCACACCGGTGTATAGAAGTATGAAAGCGCCAATCAGAATGGCAAGCTTTGATGTCTCGCCAATGGAGCCGGGAATAAAACCCAAAAATGCATTCAGATCATCAGGCAGTTTTGAACTGACATCTCTGTAAGTCAAGTTGTCAGTTACCGACTGTAACAGGTTGCCAAGCACCGTAGCTCCCGACACCGTATCAGGCATGTTTGCCGCATGCTTAATACCCGCAATCCACACCTGGTCACCGGTCATATTGCCCGGGTAGGCAAAAAACAGGAAAGCTCTTGCGGTGAGGGCCGGATTAAGCACATTCATGCCTGTACCCCCGAAAACCTCTTTGCCTATAATCACTGCAAAGGCCGTGGCAACTACCACCATCCATAGGGGTATTGTAGCAGGCAAAACAAGCGGAATTAGCATACCGGTTACCAGAAAACCTTCGTTAACCTCATGGCCGCGAATCTGGGCAAAGGCAAATTCTATTGTCAGCCCTGTTATGTAAGATACGATGATAACAGGTAATACTTTTAAAAATCCAAATCCAAATATTTGCCAGAACGTTCCGGTAGTTCCTGTAAGCAAAAAATGCTGATAACCTGTATTGTACATGCCAAAAAGCATTGCAGGCAATAAGGCCAGAATCACCACCGACATCAGCCTTTTCATATCCATACTGTCGCGGATATGCGCGCCGCTGCTTGTGACCTTGGCAGGGACAAAAAGGAAGGTTTCAAATGCCTCAAAGGTGGCGCTTAGCTTTTCAAATTTTCCTCCCTTCTGAAAATTGGGCTTTATTTTATCAAGATATTTCCTCAGGAAATTCATCCGTTTGGTATTTATTTATTTTATTAGCTCATCTCTTTAATCATCAGGTCAAGGCCTTTTCTTACGAGGTCCTGAATATTGGTTTTTGATGGACAGACAAATTCGCATAAGGCTACATCCTCTTCAGCAATTTCGTATATTCCCAATTTTTCCATCATATCAATATCTTCAGCCAGGATGGCTTTAAATAACTGCATCGGGAAGATATCCATAGGTAAAACTTTTTCGTAAACGCCTGTAGCCACAAAGGCCCGGTGTCCACCATTCATATTGGTTGTAATTTTATATTCCCTGTCAGGTGTAAGCCATGAAAAGAATGAACGGGAAATACTGAATTTGTTGAAACCGGGTTTAGCCCATCCGAGAAATTCGGAATGGATGCCTTCCGGAATGACCGTTATTTGTGAATCATAATATCCAATGAAACCATTGGGTTCAATTTGTCTGCCTGTCAAAACATTACCGCTGATATACCGATGAAACCCTTCACGCGTATTCTTTTCTGTCAGGCTTTTTATATTGGCCCCGCTTATGATCTTATAATACCTGGGTTTTAATACTTCAGATCCGGTGAGTGCTACAATTTTTGATGCATCGTAAATACCATTTTTAAACAAGCGGCCTATCATCACAACTTCCTGAGGTGCAACAGTCCATACCACTTCACCTTTATTAACAGGGTCAATCTTGTGTATCTGGATACCCACATTACCAGCCGGATGCGGGCCTCTGAAATAATTTACCTGAGCATTGCGGGCTTTGGAAAATGCAAGTGAAGCAGGATATTCATCACTTATGTTAATATGCACTTTTCCTGGAGTAAGTTTTGACAAAGCATCGACGCCCGTATGGAACTCACTTTCCGAGCCTTTTATCAGAAAATCATAATCTGGCGCAAGCGGAGCAGTATCAAATGCTGATATAAAAATTGATTTGGGTATATCACCTGGATTTGCAATAATATTGTAAGGACGCTGTTTTATTGCCGGCCACAGACCACTGGCAAGTATGCCGGCAATAATATCTTCCCTTTTCATTTCAAGGGGATTGCCGGTATCAAACGAAACAAATTCCTGACTGATATCGGGTTTTATGACAACCTCTTTTATAATGCGGCGTTCCCCACGGTTAACTGACATAATCATACCGCTTACAGGGGAGGTAAACTTAACTTCCGGATGATTTTTATCATGAAACAATACCGAACCGGCCTTAACCTTATCTCCTTCCTTTACTTCAAGCCTGGGTATAACAAGATGAAAATCTGTAGGCTTGACAGCATAAGAATCAGCCATTTCGGCTTTAACAAATATTTTTTCTGCTTTGCCTTTGATGTTGATATTCAGGCCCTTTCTTATCTTGTAAACCTGAGGCATTTAATTGCTTGTTTAAATTTTTTGAACGACAAAATTAGATATTTTTGGTAAAGTTGCTTATTGAAAGCATTTTTTCTTTTTTTTATGCAAAGAAATAATTGATAATCAATCTTATAAAACAATGCGAAATCATATCCATATTCCTTTTTTTATTCTTATCCTTGTTGTTAATCTGTTAACAATAAAAATCAGAAGTTGTTCAGCGCAAGAATACATTTTGTTTAAAAAATATGATAATAAAGTATTTGATAAAAATATCCGGACAGTGCTGCTTTTTAAAGCAGGAAATCCTTTGTCTGAACCTGTAATCAGACTTAATACCGATGAGAAACTTGAACTACATTTCGATAACTTGTCAGATGTAAGAAAGAATTATCATTATACGCTGATTCATTGCAATGCACTTTGGGAGCCCTCACCGTTAGGCCAGTCTGAATATCTGAAAGGTCATACATCAGAACTCATAACAAATGTGGAATCTTCATTTAATACAACTTATGAATATTTTCATTACAGCCTTATTTTTCCTGAAGAAGAAATATGCCCGTATATAAGCGGTAACTATGTAATTGCCGTTTACGAAGACTATAATGTTGATAAGCCTGTATTGATTAAGCGATTTTATATTACGGAAAGCCTTGTTGATATTGAGGCAAACGTCAGGCAACCATCTGGCGATGGTTATTTCACCTCGCAGGAAATAGAGTTTTCTGTTAATTATAAGGATTATTCCATTAATTCACCTGATTCTGATCTTAAAATAAGAATTATTCAAAACGGAAATCCTTTCAGTGAAATGGTGCTAAGCAGGCCGCGTTTTATCAGCCCTGAATCCTTGATTTATGGCGGTAATGGCGAAATAGTCTTTAACGGTATTAATGAGTTCAGGTATTTCAATATCAAGAGCATGAAATATGAATCGGAAAACATCAGCAGCATCGATTTCAGAAACCTTTATTATCATGTGCTTCTGAAACCTGATGAATTCAGGGCTTTAAAGCCTCATTTTTCTGTTAGGGAATTGAACGGAAAGTATTTTATAGATAAGGAAGGAGCACAAAACAACCATACAGATGCTGACTATGTTTATGTGCATTTCAGCATACCTGCTCAGGTGCCATACACAGGAGGAGATATTTATTTAACAGGTGCTTTTTGCGACTGGGCAGCAGGAGATGAAAACAGACTTGTTTTTAATACTGAAAAACGTCAGTATGAGGCATCTTTATTGCTTAAACAGGGTTATTATAATTATTTGTATGCTTACCATGAGGAGGGGACTGATAAAACAGACATTGGATTTCTTGAAGGAAATCATTTTGAAACGGAAAATGAATACCTCATATTGTTGTATCACTCTGACAGCCGTTGGAATTATGACAGGATCATTGCTGTAAAAAAAGTAAATACAGCACCGTTATAGTTATTGGCGAACTAGTTTGGTTTTGAAATTATCTGACCAGTTTTTCAATTTTTTGTGCAAGCTGGTAAGTTTTCTTTTCAGCTTTTTTTGTTGCCACCATTGATTCTATTTCTTCACTGTCAAAAAACAATTGACCCGAATATATTTTATTCATATCTTTATCGAACAAAGTGTAGTCCAACAGATGAATAAGCGTATTAAAAGGTTCGCCGCTCCAGTTGATCTGATATTGACTTATAAAAAGAAGGTATTCAGTGTGGTTCTTTTCAAGCATTTTTCTGTAAGAATCCTTATTTAGGTCGGAAACAGTTATTTCATGACTATTATTTAATCCCTTGTTATATTTTATATGCTGGTAAAAATATTCTTTTGACTGCTCATCAGATAGTTCATTAAATCTGATTCCCTTATAAGAACTCAGTTTCTTAAAAATTGAACGATTAAATAATATATGAATACTATCGGCACTAATTCCAAATTTATCAACCAGATAATCAATACCGTAATAGTTTGAACTCAACTGACTTTTTTCGAAGCCTATTACTAAAACTGTCGGAGCAGTTTTTACGGAATTGTTTTCGTTTTCTGGTTTATTACCTGGTTTGTTTTTCCCAAAACCACATAACAGCATAATCACTGCAGCTATTAAAGTAAAGATTATTGTTTTCATAATTTCTGGTTTTTTTGCTGCAAATATCAGTTATAATGGTTAGAGTAATCTTAAACAAGTTTTAATTAATAGATAATTTATTCTGTAGTTAATTTATAACCTACCGAACGGACCGTTTTAATTAATTTTCCTATTTCTCCTAATTTTTTTCGCAGACCAACTATTCTTACATCAATAGCCCGATCAGTTATGTGGTATTTTTCTCCGCCGTCATTTTTAATTATTTGTTCGCGTGTAAATACTTTGCCCGGTGAGCTTGCAAGTAATTCCAGCAGTTTAAATTCAGCATATGTCAGGTTAATTTTTTTATTTTCAATTAATACTTCATGACTTGCAATGTCAATAATAAGTTTGTCAATCATTATTTGCCTGCCGGGGAGAATTTTATTTAACGTCTGATTATCGGTATTTCTTAATAATTTTGTATGCTCAAAATCAGGGTTTACTTCGCCGAAAGATGGTTTGATGAAGCGATTGATTCTGCCATGTAATTCTTTAAGCCGGAAGGGTTTGATCATATAATCGTCAGCACCGTTTTCAAGAGCTTTCACAATTTCATTTTCATCTGACTTACAAGTTATCATTATTATAGGTATATTTTTCAACCCATTATCTTGCATTAATTTCCGGCAAAAGTCTATTCCGGTCATACCAGGCATCAGCCAGTCCAGTAAAAGTAAATCAGGTTTTACATAATTTAGTGAATGAAAACATACTAATGGATTCTCAAAAGCTAAAACGTCAAATCCTTGATTTTTAAAATAATAACTTAAAATTTCCCGGATATCGGGTTCGTCATCTACCACAAATAATAACCTTTTCATCGCATGATTAAATTTTGGCTAGTTCTTTGTTAGAAAGAATTTTTACAAAAATAAATTTCGATTATTGCATCTACCTGAAACAGACTTTAAGTTATTATTAACAACAACAATATCTAAATTAATTTAAGCTAATCTTTTCTTAAAGAATTAATAATTATTCCTTATAAAATCCTAACATGCGCCTAATAACACTCCTTTACTTTTGGTTGCTGAAAAACCAAAAATTAAATCAATGATGAGAAAAGAGAATTTACTTAACAATGCATTAGCAAAGATTTTAAGCTTTGTATTATTGATTTCATTAACCACAGGTTGGTTATACTCACAAAACGGTTCGGTTTCCGGACTGATTGTTGATGAATCAAGTGGTGAGCCTCTTGTCGGTGCCACAATAATTATTAAGGGGACTACTATAGGCACAGTTACAGACGAACAGGGAAGGTTCACTTTGCCAGATGTTCCTCCTGATGCGGTATTATCTGTTTCATTTGTAGGCTATAAATCTATGGATGAAATAGTTTCAGGAAGAAAGGAGCTAAATATTTGCTTATCGCCCGAATTAAGGTCACTCGATGAGGTTGTAGTTACAGCATTAGGAATAAAGCGGGAGGTCCGCAAACTGGGTTATAATGTTCAGGAGGTTAAGGGAGAAGAATATATTAAAGCGCGTGAACCAAATCCGATTAACTCACTTGTTGGTCAGGTGGCTGGTCTTAACATAGGTTCCTCGGCTGAATTGTTAGGCAGTCCGAATATTTCATTACGTGGCCGTACCCCGATATTTGTTGTTGATGGCGTTCCGGTTAACAGTGATAGCTGGAGCATAAGTCCTGATGATATTGAGAGTTATACTGTATTAAAAGGGAATACTGCTGCTGCATTATACGGTTCGCGTGGTCAATACGGCGCTATAATGATTACTACAAAAAAAGGCAATCAGGACAAACGAAATTTTTCTGTTGAGGTCAATTCAAGTACTATGTTTGAAGAATCATTTCTCACTATACCTAAGGTACAGGATGAATACGGGCCTGGAGATCATGGTAAATACTGGTTTGTTGATGGTAAAGGAGGTGGAATAAATGATGCCGATTATGATATATGGGGTCCGAAATTCGAAGGACAGCTTATTGCCCAGTATGACAGCCCTATTGACCCTGAGACCGGTGAACGGATACCAACTCCATGGATAGCCAGAGGTAAAGATAATCTGAAACGTTTTATTGAAACCGGTATTCTTACGGCAAATAATCTTACGCTTACCTCTTCGGCTGAAAACTATAGCCTGAGGTTATCAGCTACGTATACCTATCAGAAAGGTATTGTGCCTAATACACGATTAAATACGGCAAATTTCAATATTGGCTCTACAGTGAGGCTTACTAAAAGGTTGTCTGCCGATGCCAACATTAACTTCAGCCGTCAGTTTACTCCGAATTTTCCTGATGTTCAGTATGGTCCAAACAGCATTATTTATAACATCATTTTCTGGGGCGGAGCTGACTGGGATATTGAAGACATGAAGGATTACTGGCAGGAAGGAAAAGAAGGTGTTCAGCAGATTTATGCTGAGTATTTCAGATATAACAATCCCTATTTCTTAGCTTATGAATGGCTGAGAGGTCATTATAAAACCGATGTTATCGGTTCGGTTGCTGTTAAATTTGACATTACTAAAAGTCTCAACCTGAATGCACGTACCCAGGTGAATACTTATGAACTGCTAAGAACCGAAAAATTCCCCTATTCAGCCGATGCATATGGCCGTGAAGGTCGTATGGGCGATTACAGGGAAGATAAAAGATCATTGTTTGAAAGCAATACCGATTTGTTTCTGTATTATGCAAAAATTCTCAATCCTGTAATTGGCATAGAAGCCACACTGGGTTCGTCCATCAGAAGCATGCAGTATAATGCAAGTCTTTCGAGCACAGATTATCTGATGATTCCAGGCTGGTATAACCTGAACAATTCTTTAAATGATAAGCGCACATATAACTATTCGGCAGGGTTGTTAAACTGGAGCAATTATGGTTTTACACAGATTGCTGTAAAAGAAGCTATATTTGCCGAATTCACCGGCAGATGGGAAAAGAATTCAACATTAACAAAATCTTATTTCTATCCTTCGGTATCGTTAAGTAGTGTTTTATCTGAGCTTTTAAATACTGATCCTGTTTCATACCTTAAAATAAGAGGTTCATGGGCACAGGTAAGCAGTGCATTGACCCGTGCAACCATTGGACCTATTCAGGATATTCTCGATTATGGGGCTGATTATTATTCACCTTATAATGGACCCACATACGAAAACACACCTGCTTATAACATCACATTTCCATACAATAACCAGGCTGCAACAGGGTTTACAAATATAATTACCAACCCCGATCTTCAGGCAGAAAAAAGTGTATCGTATGAAGCCGGTATTGATGTTAAAGTATTGAAAAACCGACTCGGAGCTGATATTACATATTTTAATACCATTGATGGCCCCAAAATATACAGACGCGAAATATCAACAGCAACAGGCTATTCAACAATGCTTGAAAATTCACTGAAAACACAGCGCAGTGGTGTTGAAATAGCAATTTTCGGAAATCCCATTAATATGAGTACGTTTAAATGGAATGTGCTGGCCAACTGGTCAACATTTAAGGAAATATACAAGGAATTGCCTGAGGGCCTTGACAAAGTGAATACCTATTATAAAGAGGGCGACAGGGTTGATGGTTATTATTCAACAGCAATTGTGAGGACTAACGACGGGCAGATAATTAATGACGAAAGTGGAAGGCCTATCAATAATCCTGTTTACCAGTTTCTGGGCTATACCAATCCAGACTGGTCGTGGGGGCTGAGAAATAATTTCAGCTATAAGAATCTGAGCCTGACAATACAAATTGACGGTCGCGTCGGAGGTATTATTATTGACCAGGTTAAAAGACAGTCATTCAGAGGTGGACGCCACATTGAAACCGTACAAGGAGAAATGGGCAAAGCCAGATATAATGATTATTTAGGTGTTCAGTCATGGAAAGGCGAAGGTGTTGTGGTTTCAAACGGTGTTGCCATTGAATATGACAATGAAGGCAGGATAAGTAATTATGACGAGCTTGAGTTTGCACCTAATGAAACGCTTACTTACCTTCAGGATTGGATCAGTCGTTATTACCGGCCTGAAGAATCAAGCCGAATCAGCCGTACCTATACAAAACTCAGAGAAATAACCTTATCATATAATGTACCTAAAAAGCTGCTGGGAAAGAGTTTTATTCATTCAGCCTCGATCTCACTGGTTGGCCGAAATCTTCTTTACTGGGCCGAAGAAAAGGATATAGATATCGATCAGTTTGCCGTTGGTGCTTCACCAAGCGGATCTTCCTATAGCATTCAGGGATATGCACCGCTGCAAACACCCACTGCCAGAAGGTTCGGGTTTAATCTTAATCTTGTTTTCTAATAATTAAAATTCAGAAAAAATGAAAAGCATTAAAAATATTCTTATGATAACATCAGTGGCAATAATTGTTGCAACTGCATGTGAAGACAGGTTTAATGAACTGTTGGATGATCCTAACCGTCCTACTGAAGTAACCCCTCAATTGGTACTGAGAAAAGTAATTACAGATATGTATAATGCACCATGGGACAGGGGTAATCAGATTCAGCAGTGGAACCAGTATTGGTGCTGTAATTATAATTATTACGGAACCAATGAATATAACTGGAATACGACTAATTCATTCAATTATTATGCAACACTGAAGGATATTGCGAAAATGGAAGAGGAAGCCAAAAGGCTTGGAATGCCTGATGTGAATCCTTACAGTGTTCTGGGTAAATTTCTCAGAGCCTATTTTTTTGATTATATGTCGATGAAAATGGGAGATATTCCTATGAGTTCTGCTTTAAAAGGCAAAGATGATATCTATCCTGAATATGACAATCAGAAGGCCGTTTATCAGCAGATTTTAAACCTGCTTGAAGAAGCAAATAATGAAGCAACACAATTGATAACAAATAAAGAAGGAGCTTTTGAAGGGGATATATATTATGATAATCAGCTTGAAAAATGGCAAAAGGCAATAAATTCATTCAGGTTACGCGTACTTATTAACCTGAGTAAAAAGGCTGATGATGCCGACCTTAATGTTAAAGAACAATTTGCTTCAATTGTAGGCAATGAATCAAAGTATCCCGTCTTTACAGGTTCAGATGATAATATGGCTTACAGATTTAATTCAGTAACCAATTATTATCCTTTGAATCCGAACAATTTCGGATTTTATGCATTACGCTATAATACCTCAAATACTTACATTGGTTTACTGAAATCATTAAAAGATCCGCGTTTATTTGTTACTGCCGATCCTGCCCCTTACTTTATTGACACATTAGGACTCTCGCCCTGTTCATTTGAAGCCTTTCAGGGAGCCGACCCGGGTGAGTCACTCGATGATATGTCGTCAAGGGTTCAACACGGAGATTATTCGCTCATTAATTATCATCGTTATTACACAACCTATACAGCTGAGGATTATATTTTAATTGGTTATCCTGAATTATGTTTTAATATTGCTGAAGCAATAAACCGGGGTTGGCTTACAGGTAATGCTGAGGAGTGGTATGTAAAAGGCATAGAATCTTCAATGGATTTCTATGATATAGGTGAAAATACAGAATTAACCGTTTATCATCCGCTTACTCATGAGGCACTTGAAGATACCATTGCTTCAGTAAGCGACTATATCGACCAGCCTGCTGTTTCATATAAAGGAGACAATCCGGATGGCCTCACCCAGATTTTGAATCAGAAATATATTGCTTTGTTTCAGAATTCCGATCTACAGGCTTATTTTAATTACCGCCGTACAGGTGTTCCTGCATTTACATCAGGGCCGGGAACAGGTAATAGCGGAAGGATACCGGTCAGATTTGCCTACCCGGTTAGCGAACGTACTACCAATAAAGAAAACTGGCAGGCTGCTGTAAGATCTCAATTCGGTGGTGAAGTTGATGATATTAATACAACTATCTGGATAGTAAAATAATTTGAAATCAATCACTAATTAGTTAATTGAAAAAGACTCAGGGTGATATTAACTCCTCCTTCTATAACTACTCATTCCCGGAAATAATAGGTTAATCTTTTCACCCTGAGTTCTTGTTGAGACAAAAAACATTTTTTATGCAGGAAAAAGTTAAAGCTGTGATATTTGACTGGGCCGGTACAATTATTGACTTTGGCTGCATGGCGCCGGTTGATGCGTTGATAGAATTATTCAGAAAAAGAAACATTATACTTTCGGTTAATGATGCACGCAAAAATATGGGTATGGAGAAAAAGGCACACCTGAGTTCATTACTTGAAACAGAAATAATCATTAACCAATGGATGGCTGTTTATAATAATAAACCAGGGAATGATGACCTTGAAGCTTTATACGCTGAATTTGAACCTTCACTTATCAGTTCAGTAAAGAAATTCTCAAAACCAATACCCGGAGTTTTAGAACTGTTTGCAGAACTAAGAAAAAGAAAAATTGCTATCGGAACTACTACAGGCTATCCCGATAATATCATGAAAGAACTCATTCCTGTTGCCCAAAAGCACGGACTTGTTCCGGACAGTATTGTGAATTCATCAGAAGTTACTGCAGGAAGGCCTTACCCATGGATGTGTTACCTGAATGCCATGCGACTTGGCGTTTATCCCATGTGGCAGATGGTTAAAATAGGCGATACCCTGGCTGACATTTATGAGGGTCTGAATGCAGGCATGTGGACTATTGGTATTATTCTCTCAGGCAATGAGGTGGGATTAACAGAAGATGAAATGGAAAAAACAAATAAAGATGAAATCAGAAGGTTGCAACTTATGGCACAACAAAAAATGAAAAAGGCCGGCGCTCATTATATTGCAAATGATATATCAGAATGTGAAGATATTATTTATGAAATCGGTCAAAGAATATCGAAAGGAGAGAGGCCTTTATAGATAAAATGAAAATGAATACAGGTTTTAAAATATTTAAAAACAAACGTATTATTATTCTCTCAGGTTTATGGCTGGTGTATTTTGGCTATTATTTCTGCCGTAAGAATATAGGAATTGCCAATACAACGCTGCAACACAGCCTTGGTTTTACAGAAGGTGATTATGCACAGATAATAACTGTATACAGCATTATTTATATGTTGGGGCAGTTTATTAATGGTTATTTATCGGATAAATTTGGTCCTAAATTAATTATGGGTATAGGGTTAATTTTAACTATCTCAGCCAACTTATTTCTGGGTTTCAGCCATAGCCTGTTGATGTTTACCGTATTATCCGGGTTTAACGGTTTTGGTCAATCTACCGGTTGGTCAGGCTCAATTAAAATATTGTCTTCATGGTTTGATGAAAAAGAAAGGGGAATCATTACCGGCTGGTGGACTACAAGCTATGTTATTGGCGGTTTCGGAGCAAGCATTTTTGCCACTTACTGGCTTACGCAAAGCAAAATATTGCCTGCATTTTCATGGCAGAAGGCTTTTTGGGCACCTTCATTATTTCTTCTGTTGCTTGCCATTTTATTTTTTGTCATTATACCACGCGAAAATGCCGGTACAAGTCAGGCTTTGTTGATAACCAAATCTGCTGAAAAAAAAGAATCCGAAGGTTACCTGTCAATATTAAAAAGATCAGAAATATGGTTGGTGGGTATCAGTTATTTTTTTCTTAAATTTATACGCTATAGTTTTCTGTTCTGGCTTCCTGCCTACCTTGAACAATCATTGTATTATTCGACCGCCAATGCCGGATATCTTTCATCAATTTATGAACTTGCCGGATTTGGAGGTATCCTTGCCGCAGGATATTTATCTGATAAAGTATTCGGGTTAAAACGCTTTGCTGTGAGCTCTCTTATGCTTTTCCTCCTTTCAGCAGGATTCTTAATTCAGCCTTTTCTGGGTGATCACAGATTTACATGGGTATGCATGCTTATATTTATTTCCGGTTTTGCTACGTATGGCCCCGATTCCCTGCTATCAGGAGCAATTGCAATTGATATAGGTTCACAGCATGCTTCAGCAAAAGCTTCAGGTTTTATTAACGGTATGGGTTCGGCCGGCCAGTTATTATCACCCGTTGCAGTGGCTGTTTTATGTCAGAAAATGGGATGGGATTATCTTTTCCGCACATTCTTCTACCTGTCTTTAATTTCCGCTGTATTACTTCTGTCAAAGTGGAAATTTAGCGTTATTAAAAGCAATTAACAATTCTGTTTAAATTTAAATACCATGTTTTTGGATAAAAGTGAAGGAGATATAAATATTACCATTAACAGAGCCTCATGGAACAACAGCTTATCTGATTCAATTAAAAAAAGTCTGGAGGAGGATGAAAAATATTTTTTCAGACAGGCTTTATC
>JAJUGM010000013.1 GCA_029268165.1 Bacteroidota bacterium | reverse complement strand
CATTAACTGATTCCTTAGTTAGTAAAGGTAAAGCAGATATATTCTTAGCAAAGTTCAATCCTATGGGTTCATTACTATGGACTAAAAGAGTGGGAACAGCCTCTGATATTCAATTTGTAATGGACATGATCATTGATTTTGCAAAAGAAAATTTAATAATGAGTGGGTATTTTAAAGATTCGCTTATAATCGGGACAAATGTTGATGATCTTGACACGCTATTGGGTAATAATTATCTTTCACATTTTATTGCAAAATTTGACTTAAATGGAAATCATTTGTGGTCTAAAAAATTTCTAGGGAACAATAATTTAATAAGATTTTCAGGCATCGCAGCATTAAATGACGGTTATTTTTTTGGAGGTTATTATCAAGGCAGTTTATATTTTGACATTGATACAATTACAAGTTATTCCACTGCATATGATGATTTCGTTTACAAAACCGACCTCAATGGTAACGGCCAGTGGGTGCGTCGCATCAGAGGGCAAAACACGGAAAACTTCAGAACTTTAGCTACTGATGAATACCAGAATGTTTATGTCCTTGGCAACTACAACAGCAATACCCTTTATGTTGATTCCACTGAAACAAATGTAAGCACTTATACCCGTTCGGCTTCATCCAACTATGATACTTACATCTGCAAATATAACCGCAGCGGAAATCTGCAGTGGTTTCTTAGGATAGGCGGCACGGGTAAAGACATATATAATGATTTTGTTGTCCGCAATAATTTAATTTATGCTACTGGCTATTTTGCCGGCCAGCTTATTTTTAACAACGATACCTTAAAAACAAGCAGTTCCCTGAACGAAGATGCTTTTCTGGCAGCTTTTAACCAGATTGGTAATCCCATTGCCGGTGTAAGTATTGTGGGAACCGGGGACTATCAGGACGCAGGCACTATCGTTAACATGGATGCCAGTTCACGTGCTTACGTGTCAGGTTATTATCGCTCGCAGCAAATAGTTATTGGCGATAGTGTATATACCAGTAATAATGTCAATAAAAGCGATTTGTTTTTTGCCGTCTATGAACATCCTTTTACGGCAGTTATTACCGATGAGCGTCCAGTTTCATGTTACGGTCTCAGTGATGGCATGCTAACGGTTACTCCTTATTTCGGAAGGCCGCCATATATCTACAAATGGAGCCATAATCCCTCATTAAACCAACCTGTTGCAGAAAGTTTATCTGCCGGAACATACACCGTTACAATCATTGATGCTGACAATGATTCAGCCAAAACCACAGGCATTGTCCCGCAACCCCAGCCTCTCAATATCACGGCCAATATCACCAATGTCTCATGCTACAATTATAACGACGGAGCCATTGATATTACTGTTACCGGTGGTACCGTTAGCAACGATTATATTTACAACTGGACATCACCCGATGGTTCAGGCATTAGTCCCCTGCAGGCTGATCAAAGCGGGCTTAGCCGGGGAACTTATTATCTTACAGTAAAAGATGATAACCTTTGTTCACTTGCCGATACATTCATTGTTACCCAACCCGATCCCATTAACTTTTCCGGAACCGTTGTCACCAATGTAGTTAATCCCCCCGGCGGAAATGGTGCTGTCAATCTTGCCGTTGGCGGCGGTACCGCACCTTATTCCTATGCATGGACCGGCCCCTCGGGTTATTCATCAACCAGCGAAGATATTAGCGACCTCAACGGAGGGCTTTATAACATCACCGTTACTGACAGCCATAGCTGCCATGGTGATAGCAGTTTTGTTGTAAATGATGTCAATCTCTTGATTGCACAGCTCACTGCCAAGACAGATGTTACCTGTTACGGCCTTGATGACGGAACGGCAACGATTACAGTATATAACGCCACCCTGCCGTTAAACTTTGCATGGTCTGACGGCACAACTTTAGATAACATTTTTGACACTATACATTTGCGAACAGGGTTGAAGCCGGGGCTCAACTCAGTTACTGTAACCGATGCTGCAGCAAAAACAGCATTGGTTAACCTGCAGATTAATCAGCCTGCTTCAGCACTTACAGTTGTTTTAATCCCCACCCCGTTGCGCTGTAACGGCGATAACTCAGGAGCTGTTGATTGTATTGTTTCGGGCGGGACGTTGCCATTCCAGTATTCATGGAATACGGGATATACAGGCGAAGACCTTGTTAATATTGCCAGCGGAACATACATAGTAAATGTAACCGATGCTCATGGCTGTCAGCAGAACGAAAATACTGTCGTAGATCAGCCATCAGCCATCAGTCTTACCGTTGATCAGACTGGAACCATTAATTGCTTTGGCCTGCAAACCGGTGCGGCCACTGCCAATGCTTCAGGAGGCACTGGTACTTTCTCATACCTCTGGAATGATCCAGGTACACAGATAACCAAAACAGCAACAAACCTTTTTGCAGGCAACTATCAGGTGACTGTTACCGATGAAAACGGTTGTTACCGGACAGGATCTATATTAATACAACAACCAGCAGCAATCACTATTAATGAAACCATTAACCCTCCGAGATGTTATAACGGAAATGATGGTTCTATCCTTGCCAGCGTGTCAGGCGGCACCCCCCCATTCTTCTTTAGCTGGTCAAACGGAATTTCAGGACTTGGTATTACGGGTATAAGCAACATCAATGCCGGAAATTATTCTCTTATGCTCACTGACCTGTATAACTGTCAGGCCAATGATACTTTTATTGTTCCTCAGCCTGATTCACTTTATATAATTTCTGTTTCGTCAACTAACCTTACATGTTACGAATCTGATGATGGCTCTGTTACTATTGAAGCCGGAGGAGGCACCGGCCAGCTTTCCTATTCAGTTAACAACGGAATAAGTTATCAGTCAAATAACATAATTACCGGCCTTGCTGCCGGTAATTATCAGGCTGTTGTAAGAGATGTAAATAATTGTACCTCATCTCCACAAAATATTACACTTACACAACCCTCTGCAATTAATATTGTTACCCAGGAGGCAACTGACATATCATGCTACGGAGCAAATGACGGAACAATTAACATAGTGGCCTCAGAAGGTGCAGGTGGATTTGAATATTCAATTGACGACGGAGCGACATATTCCACAAGCGGTTACTTTACTGGTTTGAGCTCTGCTACTTATCAAGTACGCGTGCGCGATGCCATGAACTGTGAAATGTCTGGCGATAACCTATCCGTTAGCGAACCTGAAATACTTATCATCGATACTGCAAATGTTGAACATATTTCCGATGGAACATCTGCAGGATCAATTACACTGTCCTCATCAGGTGGTACATCGCCGGTTACATTTGTCCTGCTCCCTGACAGCGCTTTAAGTACCTCGGGATTATTCTCAACCCTTGATACAGGCCTTTATAAAGCACGGGCTGTTGATAACAACAATTGCCGGTCAAACGAACTGAATATAAGAATTAAATCATTTTCTTCCGGTAAATTAATTATTTATGACGCCTTCAGTCCATTTACCACACCAGACCAAAATGATTTATGGAGTATAGGAAATATAGAAAATTATCCAAACTGTACAGTAAAAGTATTTAACGCATGGGGCAACCAGGTATTCAGCTCTAAAGGTTATTCCGAACCGTGGGACGGGACTTTCAACAATAAAAAACTGCCTGCTGGCACTTATTATTATGTAATTGATCCGGGTGATGGCTCAGAAATCCTCACCGGTACTGTCAATATTGTATATTAACCAAAATCCGGCAGCTATGAAAAAAAATATACTTCTTATCTTTACAATTCTTACCATAATTGAGCTACAAGCACAGCAAATTCCCCATTTCAGCCAGTACCACATGAATCATTATATATTAAACCCTGCTGCTTCCGGTATTACTGATAATCTGCCACTGTCACTTGTTTACCGTAAACTTTGGGCTGGTATTAATGGCTCTCCGTCGGTTCAGATGCTCTCAGGAAACTTTGAAGTATATAAGAACATGGGAGTAGGGGCAAAATTATTTAATTATCAGGCAGGACCTGTAAGAAAAACCGGACTTGAAGCAACATACAGCTATCATATCAACCTGGGCACATCAGGTACAAAGCTTTCCTTCGGTCTGTCAGGCCTTATTTATCAGTATTTTCTCAACAAATCAGAACTGAAAGTGGAAGACAACACCGATCAAGCTTTTCTGGGAACTGAAAAGATGATTGTCCCTGATGCATCATTCGGCATGTATCTTTATAATGAAAAATATTACGCCGGAATCTCCATCCCTCAACTGTTCCAGAAAAATATTGATCTGAAAAGCGATAAAATTATTCAGCAAAAACAGGTAAGGCATTATTACCTCCACGGAGGTTACTGTTTTGAGGCCGGCACTGACTTCAAAATTGAACCTTCATTACTGCTTAAGTTTGTTGAAGCTGGATTATATCAGGCTGATATCAGCGCTCATACTATCTACAAAAATTTCCTTTCTTTCGGATTATCTTTCAGGACATCCGATGCGCTAATTATTCACCTTGGCTATAAATCAGAAGTTTTTCAGGCCGGTTATTCTTTTGACCTAACAGTAACACCCCTGCGCAGTCATTCATACGGCTCACACGAAATTTTGCTTATTTATTTCCTCGATAATTTTTTAAGACCCTGAATTCATTTATTTTATTTAGAGCTTTAACCAATTAATTTATATTAGGATTTTAGGATGTTTATATATTTTATTAAAATTTTTTGTACCTTTACCATATAATATTACTTCTGAATTAATCTTATAAAGAATATTTATAGAATTTGATTGATTAAACTGATAATATAATATTTTTCACTCCAGATATGATAGTTTCTTAAACCTTTTATTGAAAATATATGACAGATAACGAAATACTCATAGAAAAGATAGCAGCTCTTAAAAAAGAAAAGCATGCTGTTATTTTAGCTCATTTTTATCAGGAGGCTGAAATTCAGGATATTGCTGATTTTATTGGCGATAGCCTTGATCTGTCGCGAAAATCAGCAGCCACTGATGCTGATATTATTGTTTTTGCCGGGGTGCACTTTATGGCCGAAACAGCTAAGATATTATCTCCTGATAAAAAAGTGTTACTGCCTGACCTTAATGCAGGTTGTTCATTGGCTGAATCATGCCCTGCAGGCGCGTTTAAAAAATTCCGTGAACAGTATCCTGATCATATCGTTGTTTCTTATGTAAACACAACTGCTGAAATTAAAGCCCTGACAGATATTACCTGTACATCGACAAACGCACTGCAGATAATTAACAGCATACCTGAAGACCAGCCTATTATTTTTGCCCCCGACAGGAATCTGGGGAATTATTTAAACAGTCTTACGGGCAGAAACATGGTATTATGGAATGGTGCCTGCCATGTACACGAGGAGTTTTCTCTTGAAAAAATAATTGAGTTAAAAAAGGAACATCCTCAGGCAAAGCTTATTGCTCATCCCGAATGCCCCCAGCCTATCCGCATTGTTGCCGATTTCATTGGTTCAACCTCCGCATTACTTAAATATACTGAAGAAGATAATGGCAGTGAGTATATTGTGGCTACCGAATCAGGAATTCTTCATCAGATGAAAAAGCGAAATCCGGATAAGACGTTTATTCCGGCCCCCCCGATTGACTCTACATGTGGATGCAATAATTGTAAATACATGAAACTGCATACCCTTCAGAAAATATATGAAAGCCTGCGTGATGAAAAATTTGAAATCAAATTACCCGCAGACCTTATAGAGAAAGCTAAAAAACCCATTCAGAAAATGTTGGAATTATCAACGTAGTTTATTTTGTTATTATGCCATTAACTGAAATACCTGTTTTTATGCAAGCCGGGCTAAATAACCAACCTGTAAAGCATTTAAATTACACTGAGGCTGAAAATGAACAACTGGCTTTGTTCTGTCAGTTTTTGTATCATCTTCCGTACTTTGCATTGTTGCTTGATGATAACCTGAAAATTGTGGAATCAAATTCCCGCTACCTGGAGGATACTAAATCAATTAATACAACGGAAACTCTGGAAATAGGGCCGGGTGATATACTTCAATGTGAGATTGCCGGAGAGGTTGGTTGCGGTAATTCATTGAAATGCCGTTATTGCGAAATCAGTAATACTATTTCTGAGTGCAGACGGCATAACTCAGACGTGTCAAGAGTTTGTAAACTAATCTCCAGATCTGATAACTTTATTAAGGCACACGAATTTTTAGCCCGGTGTTCGCCTATATTTATTGCTGATAACAGGTTTTTCCTTCTCACGCTTATCGATATCACTGCTGAGAGCAGAAAACAAAGTATAGAAAAAATCTTCTTTCATGATGTGTTGAATATGATTAACGGATTATCAGGTTTGCTGCAATGCATGAATGAAGATATGAGTAAAGCCGAATGGAATGAATATTATTCCATGCTCACAAATATTACCTCACGGTTGCTCGAAACTATTGTTGCACAGCGCGATCTGGTATATGCTGAAAATAAAGAACTCAGGGTTAACAGGAAATGGATTTCAACCCGGGAGATCATAGATTCAGTTATGGCAAATTCATTATTTAAAAATAATAACAACGCTCAGATAAAGGTAAACGTTGAAAACCATGATTTGATCATTTTTACCGATCCTGTCCTGCTCATGCGTGTTCTGGTAAATATGCTGAAAAATGCCCTTGAAGCAAAGAATCAGAACCCTCTAATCACCCTCGGTTGTTCCAATACAGAAAACAGCGTTGTGTTTTTTGTTCATAATTATGCTTATATTTCACATCGTCATGCCAAAAATGTGTTCCAGCCCAACTGGTCAACAAAAGACCATAACAGAGGACTTGGAACATACAGCATCAGATTAATCGGGGAATATTACCTTAAAGGAAAGGTATATTTTAGTTCATTTCCTGACAAAGGAACCACATTTACAATTGAATTACCCATAAATACTGTATATAATAATATATGAGTGAATTAATCAATAATTCAGATTACAGGAAATCAAAACTGAAGGAACTAATCCTTAAACTGCACAAAGGAGAGGATCCAAAAAAAGTAAGGCAGGAACTGACGGCTACCCTTCAGCAGATACCTTACGGCGAAATTGTTGAGGTTGAACAGGAACTTATTATGGATGGTCTGCCCGAAAGCGAAGTACTTCGTCTTTGTGACATACATGGCGAAGTACTCGAAGGGCATATTGAACAGAGCGGCGCCATGCCGATTCCCCCGGGACATCCTGTGGATGTTTTTAAAAATGAAAATACCGAACTGAAAAAAGTGATTGAAAAAGCCTTTCATCTTCTTGGTTCTTTGGGAGATGTAACTGATGAAAACTTCAGAAATTTCACCCTGCAACTGCTGGCTCTCTTCAACGAATTACTCGACGTTGATAAACATTATAAGCGCAAGGAATATCTTGTATTTCCTTTCCTCGAGAAAAAAGAAATTACCGGCCCTCCTAAAGTTATGTGGGGCAAACATGACGAAATAAGAGAACAGTTAAAAGGATGCGCTGAATTGTTGCAGTCAGACGACTTAACCATATCTGACCTTGCTGATGCCCTGGATATTCTATTGCTGCCTTCCTTGAAAGCACTTGATGAAATGATTAAAAAAGAAGAAGAAATCCTCTTTCCTATGTGTATGGACTTGTTAACTACAGAAGAATGGTGGCAGATTCATAAACAAACCCTTGAGTTTGGATTTACGCTTTATGACCCTGTGGTTGACTGGAAGCCGGAAGGCCTTCTTGATGAAACTTCCGAAAATATAAGAATACTGGATGATAATGGTACTATTCAGTTACCCTCTGGTAGTTTTACACCAAAAGAAATTTTGGCTATTTTAAACACTGTTCCTGTTGACCTGACCTTTGTCGATAAAAACGATAAGGTTAAATACTTTACTCAGGGAGCGCACCGGATTTTTACTCGTAGCCGTTCAATCATTAACCGTGACGTAAGGTTATGCCATCCGCCGGGTAGCGTACATATTGTTGAAAAAATTCTTGAAGATTTTAAGTCAGGAAAAGCATCGCGAGCTCCATTCTGGATTCAGATGCAGGGGAAATTTATCCATATTGAATACTTTGCCCTGAATGACGAAAAAGGTGAATATCTGGGCACTCTTGAGGTTTCGCAAGATTTAACCCATCTTAGAAAAATTGAAGGAGAAAAAAGAATTTTATCGTATACTAATGAAAATAAAAACGATGTATGAATATGGACAAACTGATTATTACTCCTAAAACAAAAATAAATGCTCTATTGGAAGCATATCCCCACCTGGAAGAAGTATTAATTAATGCAGCGCCTGAATTTAAAAAATTAAAAAATCCTGTGCTGAGAAATACCATTGCCCGTATTACCAGCATTAATCAGGCAGCTATCATTGGAAAATTAAATGTCGAGGAACTGGTGAACATACTGCGTGCAAAGATTGGCCAGAGCAATATTGAAAGCCTCAGTGAGTCAGGAGTTAAATACAATACCCTGAAACCAGATTGGTTTAAAACTTCATCTGTTGTTACCATAATTGATATAAAGGAAATATTAAACCGTGGCGAGCAGCCGGTATATGAGGTTCTGGCGGCAATAAAAGCGCTTGGTAAAAACGAAATATTGAAAATTATTGCACCCTTTATTCCGGCACCTTTACTCGATAAAACCCTTAGTCTTGGATACAAACACTGGCTTAATAAGATAACAGAAAATGAATTTGAAATATATTTTATTCGCCGAGAAAGCTTTCAATTGAGGCTATAGATTCCTTAATATCGAATAAACACTTTTTAATCTCCAGATCCATAGAGTAAAGTTTTAGTTTGATTTATTGAATCATAAAATATGGATTCGATAACGATTTATCAGTAACTAAATCTACGGTTCTATGGAATAAATCTTCAAATTTTTCAGCCTAATCAAAATAAGTATCTGCATAATCTCCAAAATCCATTGGATAAAATTAAATTAGTAAATCAATATCATTTTGTTCTTTAAATTTATCAGTACACACAGAACCAAATGCAAATAAAGCCTTTACATTATGCATCATGCATAATGCTTTTATTTTATCCATATTATCTACAATCAATCTTTGCATTTTATTGTTTTACACCAATTTACATTTTTTAATAAAACCATGCAAATATTATCTGTTTCAATTAAACCCGGATTTGTTATTAGGAACGAAGCGCTCCGATTCAGAAAAATAAGACTAATGACAAATCCGGGTTAAACTTAACACAGAAGATATACAGTCAATTAATTCAGGTATTTTGCTGTTGAAAAAAAGAATTTTGATATAATCCTATAGAAACAATTTTTAATTCATCTAAATCATGTATTTTTAAGCCCGGTTTAATCATGTAAAAATGCGTATTCTTCTTTTAGGTTCAGGAGGCCGTGAACACGCTCTGGCATCGAAAATCAGCCAGAGCCGGCATACAGAAAAACTTTATATTTTGCCCGGAAATGCCGGCACTTTACAAACAGGGGAAAACGTAAGCATTAATCCTTCTGATTTTAAAGCCATCAGCCAATTTGTACTTGATCATCATATTGACATTGTAGTAGTAGGCCCTGAAGATCCACTGGTTAAAGGCATCTATGATTATTTTAATAATTCCCCCAACCTGCGACATATTGTGGTTATAGGCCCATCAAAGGCTGCAGCTCAGCTTGAAGGAAGCAAAGACTTTGCAAAAGCCTTCATGAAAAAATATGGCATTCCGACAGCCCGATATTGTTCGGTTACCTCAGATAATTTACAGGTAGGCATATCATTTCTTAAGAATCTGCACCCACCCTATGTACTTAAAGCCGATGGACTGGCAGCCGGAAAGGGTGTTCTTATTATACAGCAATATGATGAGGCAGAAAATGAATTGAAAAAAATGCTCGAAGGAAAATTCGGTGAGGCAAGTAAGAAAGTAGTGATTGAAGAGCATCTGACAGGTATTGAATTATCGGCATTTGTTGTTACCGATGGCAATGATTATAAATTGCTGCCCGAAGCAAAAGATTATAAAAGAGTGGGAGAAGGCAACACCGGCCCTAACACAGGCGGTATGGGCGCTGTTTCGCCTGTACCTTTTGCCACAAAAGAATTTATGGCCAAAGTAGAACAACGCATTATAAAACCTACCATCAAAGGCATTCATAAGGAAGGATTGGTATATAAAGGCTTCATTTTTTTCGGGCTTATGAATTGCAACGGTGATCCTTATGTAATTGAATATAATGTAAGACTAGGCGACCCTGAATCTGAGGTTATTTTGCCCCGCCTTCAGTGCGACTTTGTAGAATTACTTCTTGCGACTGCCCAAAATAAAATCAGTTCGTTTGATATTCCATTCGATCCGCGTTCAGTAGCAACTGTAATGCTTGTTTCAGGAGGCTACCCGGGCGATTATGAAAAAGGAAAAGAGATAAAGAATCTGGATAAAATAAAGGATAGTATCGTGTTTCATGCCGGTACTAAGGCCGAGGACAACAAAATACTAACCAATGGAGGACGCGTATTGGCTATTAGCTCCTTTGGAAATAATTACAAAGAAGCCTTAAAAATCTCAAATGCCAATGCAGCCCTCATAGATTTCGAAAACAAATATTACCGGAAAGATATAGGTTTTGACCTGGTATTATGATTACAATTGCCGTTGGCTTAAGCAAACGGCAATAATATTTCCATTAATGTAATTTTAAAAACATTAATCCACCCTTTATTTTTAAGAAAATATTTTTTAATATATTTAATAGCTGTTTGTCAATTACTAAGTAAGTAAAGGTATTATTTTGTTAATTAAGAGAATAAGATATATTATTCATTTATTTCTTCCTCCTTCATCATGGAAAATGCCTGTGATTATTGTTTCAGGTATTCTTGCAGGCATTGCTGTTTTTCTGTTTCATATTTCACGTGCTTCCTCCTATCTTTCTGACGATGCTAAAACCTGTGTCAACTGCCACATAATGGCACCACAATATGCTACATGGAACCACAGTTCGCATCGTGAGGAAGCCAATTGTAATGACTGCCACGTACCTCATAATAGTGTTTTTAACAAATATTATTTTAAAGCCAAAGACGGCATGCGCCATGCAACTGTCTTTACACTCAGGGCCGAGCCACAGGTAATTCTTATAAAAGATGCCGGTAAAAACGTTGTTCAGCGTAATTGCGTGCGATGCCACCGGCATCTCATAACCAATTATGCCATGCAGCCTTTTTCAATGCAACATTATAAAAACATTGAAAGCAGATTATGCTGGGAATGCCATCGCGATACTCCTCACGGTACCGTCAATAGCCTCTCAAGTGTTCCGAATGCCCGTATTCCTTTGCCTGAAAGTCCTGTACCCGCATGGATGAAAAACTTGAATCAAAAATAACCCTAAAATGAAGCCTTTTCGAAACATAATTAATGAAAAACCTTGGATAGCGTGGATTTTATTTGGGTCAACGCTGGTGATTGTATTTCTGCTTGGACTTTTGGCCGCATCAATCATTGAGAGGCGCACCGAGGCTGTATTTGCATACAAACCTGTTGTAAACTATCCTGATTGGGAGCCCCGGAATACGTTATGGGGAAATAATTTCCCGCGTGAATATCAATCATTTATGAAAACTGCCGATACAACTTTCAGAAGCAAATACAACGGTAGCGCTTCTATTGACATGCTTGCCGAATATCCCGAACTGGTTATCCTGTGGGCAGGTTATCCTTTTTCTCAGGATTATCTGCAGGCAAGAGGTCATTTTTACGCTGTTACCGATATTCATAAAACACTTCGAACCGGAGCTCCTTTAACGGGGAAAAGCAGTCCTATGCCTAATACCTGCTGGACATGCAAAAGTGCTGATGTTCCGCGTCTGATGAAACTATCCGGTACGGCTGATTTTTATAAAGGTACCTGGGAAACCAGAGGCCATGAGATAAAAAATCCTATCGGATGCGTTGATTGTCATGATGCTCAAACCATGAACCTGTATATTTCAAGGCCTGCCCTGGTTGAAGCCTTTCAGCGTATGGGAAAAGATATCAGCAGTGTTTCACACCAGGAAATGCGTTCACTTGTATGTGCTCAATGCCATGTTGAATATTATTTTGATAAACAGAGAATAAAAAATGTGTCATACCTTACTTTTCCTTGGGATAAAGGATTAACTGCTGATGACATTGAAAAATATTATGATGAAATAAATTTCTCTGACTGGACACATAATCTGAGCAAGGCGCCTATGCTTAAAGCCCAGCATCCCGATTATGAAGTATACCTTACAGGTGTACATGCTAAAAGAGGTGTTGCCTGCGCTGATTGCCACATGCCATATATCAGTGAAGGCGGACAAAAATTCACAAGCCACCATATTCAAAGTCCGCTGAACAATATCACCGGTTCCTGTCAGGTTTGTCACCGTGAAGAGACAGAAAAGTTTATTAATGATGTATATGAGCGTCAGAATAAAGTTGCTGAAAACAGGCGAAAACTCGAAGAATTACTGGTCAGGGCCCATATTGAAGCCAAAACAGCATGGGATAAAGGAGCTACAGCAGAACAAATGAAAGATATCCTCACATTAATCAGACAGGCTCAATGGAGATGGGATTTTGTGGCGGCAGGACATGGCAATACAATACATTCACCTGTTGAAACAAGCCGCCTGATTGCTTCAGGAATAAACAAGGCACAGGAAGCCCGTCTGAAACTAACGCGCTTGCTTGCAACATTAGGTTACACAGATGAAGTGCCTTATCCTGACATTCCCACAAAAAAGAAGGCACAGGAATTTATCGGCCTTGACATGCAAAAACTTAATAGTGATAAGCAAGAATTTTTGCAGACTGTTATACCCGAATGGTTCAGAGAAGCACAGAAAAGAGAGAAGGATTGGGATGAACAAAGAAGGAATACCCAAAAATAAGGGTAAAATAATGCACTTTTGTTAATTACTATCATCAGGATTTTATCAATTGTTTGAACAGATTGTATATTTTTATCCTTTACATTCTTAAATACTGTCAATGAAAAAGTACAATCTGATTATTACTTTGCTGATCTTTCATATTTCGTTATTCGCACTTTCACAAACATTGCCCGAAGGCTATATTCTGATATATGAGCAAAATTTTTCTTATAAAAATGCATTAGAAAATTTCAGGTTCAGCAACCCGGAAACCTGGAAAATAAGTAAAATTAAAGATAATCGCTTTCTGGAATTTATTTCTGATAGCTGCTTTATACCTGCATTTTACTCTCCGAAAAATATTAGCATTCTGTCAAATCATATTTTTGGCGAATTTATTCTTGAGGCTGATATCATGCAACCAGTTAATGAATATAATAACGGTGATATTTGTATCTTTTTTTCCGTAAAGGATTCCGTTCAATATTATTACGCCCAGATTTCCTGTTTAGCTGATAATTATAATCATGGTATTTTTCTGGTTAAAAAAGATTCCTGTAAAAAAGTTTCTGAACAGCAAAATAACGGAGTCAGCCTGTCAGATGCAAAATGGCACAAGGTACGCATTGTGAGAAACATTGTAAACCGGACAGTGTGGGTATATGTCGATGACATGAATGTTCCGGCAATGACTGCAAGAAATCCCGAACTGGTCATGGGTTACATCGGTTTTGGCTCCTTTGATGATGGAGGTCGCATTGATAATATTAAAATATGGGCGCCAACAAGCATTCCGGATGAAGCAACATTTTTTAACAAAAAAAACATACCATAAGATTTTAATAATATCATAAATTTACAAAAAAACAAACCTTACTTACTGCTAACTAAACTATACTGAAATGCAGGATAAAATTGTTTATCTTACTTTGTTATTTATTACTTTTAATTATACCATTTTTTTTAAAATACCGGATATAAATTTTAGTAAAGTCTCAGCGCGTGAAAATGCGACAATAAATGTAAATATCGGGCTTTACGATAAGCTGGCAGATCCCGAACTGTCATACAACGCGTTTTTTTCAGCCCTTCATGTGCATCAAAAACTTTTAAACGAAGGGAAGTTAAAAAACCGTAACATCCTGACAATAATTGATTTTTCAAGACCCTCCTCACAGGAACGTTTATTTGTTATCGATCTCGAAAAGGAAAAAATAATTTATAAAACCCTCGTGGCACATGGTAAAAATTCCGGTGAAAATTATGCCACACACTTTTCAAATAATCCACGGTCGCATCAGAGCAGCCTGGGATTTTATATAACTGAAAACACTTATATGGGTCGTCATGGCTATTCTTTGAGGTTAACCGGTTTAGAAAAGGGCATCAATGATAACGCCCATACAAGAGCCATTGTAATGCACGGAGCTGATTATGTCAGCAGAGAATATATATCATCTTACGGAAGATTAGGACGCAGTTTCGGATGCCCTGCCCTTCCACCTGAACTTGCTGAGCGGATAATTGATACTATTAAAGACAGGTCGTTGTTGTTTATATATACCGATAACGAAGCTTATTGCAAAAATTCATCCTTACTTAGCTCTTTTTCATCTAGTCTGTAAATGTCCTTATAAAAGAAAATCCGCTGATTGTCATCGGCTTCACAGGTTATATAACGAATATATATGTCAACCGGCTGATCGAGAATTATTTCCTTGCTGACACCATTATGAATCAATTCCGATACATCAATATTTTCATTTTCTTTTAAAAATTCCCTTACAAGATATTCAGCAAGCATATCCGGATTCTGAACACGAATGCAGCCATGAGAAAATGCCCTGATATCTTTCGAAAACATGTGTTTCCCCGGAGTATCGTGCAGATAAACAGGATATGGGCTGGGAAAAATAAATTTTACACTTCCCAGTGCATTATCACTTCCGGCATCCTGTTTTAACCGGTAACCAAAACTTTCAGCTGAAATATTGTTCCAGTCAATCTGATGATATTCAACTTTTTTCTGGTTTTCGTCAATAAGCATAAATCGTTTACGACTGAGGAAACTACTGTCTGTCATTAGCTTAGGCAACATTTCGTTCAACGTTATACTTCGTGGCACTGCCCATGAAGGATTAGTAATTATTTTCTGAATCCGGCTTGTTATCAATGGCGTGGGTGTCTTTGGAGCTCCAACAATTACCCTTGTATTTCCTATTATCTTATTCGATTTATAAATACGTGCCTGAAATGCAGGAATGTTTACCATAATAAACTGGTCAGCCCTGAAATTATCTTTTCTTAGCCTGTCAAGATTTAATGCAATTTGTCTATATCTTTCATGTGTTGATCGGGATAATGCTTCGCAGGTATTCCTGCCAGGTTTTCCGTCAGGTTCCAGACCATGATAATATTGAAATGCTTTAAGTGCCGCCAGATATTCATCAGTGGTAGGCCGACGGTTTAAATAATGCAGCTTTATTAATACTTTTTCAGCCTCTTTCCTGAAAGCAGCCGAATCTTTTTTCGGGTCAGGAATAGAAAACTTTTCATCTGTCTGCAGTGCATACTGCAAGTATTTTTCAAGAGATTTCTGCAACCTTACATATTCAATAAATTTAGGCTGTACGGAAAGAACAGACTTTTTAAAATCATTGCTTTTCAAAGCCTTATCAAATTCAGAAATCAAATTCGTAGCAACTGGCATCGTGAAAAAGGATGAATCAAATTTCTGATATCCCATTTCCAGATGAGTCATTAAAGTCAGGCAGGCATCTGACAACAATAATTCCAGCTTAATGCGATTACTTAAATAATTATCCCCTTCTTCATGAATTTTAATTTTATCTATTGTATTAATGATCTCCTGAAGATTATATGTATGTTTCTCAAGCCCGTATTTTTCAGCATTATTGATTAAGTCAATTAAAGCATTTGCATTCCCTGAAACAGAAAAATTATAGGTCCAGACAGGTTTATATCCCGAAGCCCTGTAATAAGAATTTACTAAAGGAAATACTTTGAAATTATTTAATTCTTTTGTGGAATTTAAAAAATGCATCATGCTATCTGTAAAAGCCGGTAAAAAGAAATCCTGTTCCAGTAAAGTTTGTCCTTTGTTATGCCCCTGATAACTGGTACTCAAAACAAATAACCCTGCTAATGCAATGACCCTTATATCAAAGAGTAATATTCCTTTCAGTGCATTTGACATTTTAATCCTTCGAGGGGTTTTATCAGGTGGTGCAGGACTTCCGGTTGCTATTTTTGTTGGTTCCATAAACTTTGCTGTTAACATCCATAATTATATACGAAAACCAAGCCCTGCGGTAAGATTTATTACATAAACCATTTATACTTTATGACAAAGTATGCCTTGATTTGGACAAAAAAGCTTAAAAAATTTTAAATAACTGATTATCTTTATTTTAAAATATTATCCTTTTAATCAGCTTGTTTTATTGAAGAAATATTTTTTAACCCAATTATTACATTAGAAATTGTTCTAATGCAATAACTGGCTTTATTCATCATACTTGGGTTTAATAAAGTATTAAAAAATGAAGCACAGAATACTCATCCCATATAATTATAAAATAAAATATAATATGGGAAAGCAAAGTTTTTAGAAATAACTGGTTATTATCTGCAACCAAAAATACCAACTATTGTAATGCAGATCGTATTTCCGGTAAAGAATCCCAGATTTTATTAATTTCTTCAGGATCTATTTCTTCAATAACAATCCTGTTTGTTGTTTCGTCAGTAGAATTTTGTTTATTCATAATCAAATAACATTTAGTTTCAGGTAAGAAGTAGCCCAAGTTAAACAGAAATTATCCAATAAACGCAAAAAAATTGATTAAATTATGTTAAATGTTTATTAACTAATCTATTTTATATTTAAAAGCAATTTTTCCTTAAAAATAAATTATGATGATGAATAAAAAAAGAATACATACTATCGCCACTACTTCTTAATGGATGTAAGTACCATATAGCCCATAGGATCACCTGAAGCAGAATAAGATTCTGTTCTGACAACGCCTACCTCATCATTGTAATATTCAATACCTTTTCCTTTAATATTAAACATCATTTTGGTATTAATATCATAGGATATTTTATAACATTTAAAAGTACCGGCCTTAGTAATGACATCCTGAACAGTTTCTACCTTTCGGTTTGTAATTGTAACAGCCATGGTCATCATGGGTGTGCCGTTAGAAATGAATGTTATTTTGAGGTCACCATCTTTGAGCATTTCACCTGCTTTAAGCTTTGAAGGCATTTCAAGAGTGCCGCCTTCAATTTTCATTTCCATATTCTTATAGCTCTCCATAGATTGTTGATTCAGGTAACTCTTCATGTCAAGATATAATACACCGCCTTCACATTTTACGTTCAATTCGGAACTTCCCTGACTATTACCCTTGTTGTCAAAATATTCACTTTCAATTACTGCTTTCACCGAGCCGGCCTCTCTTGTTACCTGTTTAATTTTTTGAATGCTTGTTCCGGTAGGTTTGTCTTTTTTGTCATAATTCATGTAAACCAGCTGAGCGTTATCAAGGTTTTTAAAGTATTGATTACAATCCTGCGAATAGGCTGTATAACATATAAAGCCAAAAATAATTGAATAAAATAATTTCTGTTTCATATTCCGATTATTGAGTTGTATAGTTCATCTCACAAAGCTACAAATATTATTGCATGTAAATAAATATTTTGCTTATTATTAATCAATTAAAAATTATTTAAAAGATTTGCACTATATTGCAATAAATAGATAACCATTAGCCTATTGTTTTCGTACTAATATTTATTAAAATTTTTTATTGATGAAACCAATAATAATTTCCTGTTTTGTGCTTATTATGGCATATTCAGTTTTATATGCTTCAACTACCCGTGAAGTAAATTCTGCTGTCAAAGAGGTGACTGTATTTCTTAATGGTGCACAGGTAATGCGTTCAGCAAAAATTGAATTTCAAAAGGGGAACACGGTATTCAGATTCATTAATTTGCCTGAAAGTATTGATGCGCAGAGCATTCAGGTAAAAGGCCAAGGAGCTTTTACCATTCTTTCGGTAGTGCATCAGATCAACTATCTTGCCGGGCAGAAAAAATCCCGTGAAATTATCCTACTGGAAGACTCTCTGAGAATCTATGAAGAAAAACTTGCACTTAATAATAATATGTTACAGGTATACAAAACTGAAGAAGATTTGTTAATGACAAACAAATCAATAGGCAGTGAAGAAAAAGGTATCGTGATATCAGAACTGAAGATGGCTGCCGACTTTTTCAGGACACGCCTGACAGAAATCAAAAAAGAACAGCTAAATATTACCAGGGAAATTAAAAATCTTAACGAAAGAATTGAAAAAATCCGGAATCAGCTAAGTATTATTAATGCCAGTCATAACAGACCTACTTCGGAAGTATTGATTTCCGTTGAAGCGGCTAATGACGGGATAGGCAATATACAACTTACTTATATTGTATCTCAGGCAGGCTGGATGCCGGTATACGACATTCGGGCAGTTGATATAAACAGTCCTGTTACACTGGTCTATAATGCAAAGGTAATTCAGCATACCGGAGAAAACTGGGAAAACGTAAGGCTTAAACTTTCAACTGCTGATCCAAGGCAGAGGGGTGATAAACCAAATCTTACGAGCTGGTACATTGATTTTTACCAGTCATCAGGAGGGTTCGGTTACATGCAGAATGTCCCGCAGCTTACCCGTGCAAAAAAGGCTGAAGCTGTCATAGCTGAAGATAAGTTAATAACAGAAACACAGGAAGAATCTGCAACTGCTGCCGATTATACTGAAATATTGCAACATCAGACTAATCTTGAGTTTTCAATTAAGGTACCCTATGATATTCCTTCAGATAATAAACAATACACTATTAACATTCAGGAATATAAACTGCCAGCCAGTTATCAGTATTATTGTGCGCCCAAATTAGACCGTGATGCATTTCTGATTGCAAGGGTTACCGGGTGGGAAAACTACAACCTGCTTCCGGGTGAGATGAATTTGTTTTTTGAAGATACCTATATAGGAAAATCTTACCTTAATTTAAGGCAGACTACTGATACATTAGACTTATCTTTGGGAAGAGACAAAAATATCATTATTACCCGGTCTAAACTCACTGATTATACAGCAGATAAAATGCTGGTAAACACCCGACAGAAAACCCGTGGTTGGGAAATTACTATACGTAATAACAAAAAACAGCAGGTTAAGCTGGTTCTGGAAGACCAGTTTCCGGTTTCAATGAACAAGGATATCCAGGTTGAACCAATTGAATACTCAGATGGCTCATATAACAAGGAGACCGGGAAAATTAAATGGCTATTGACAATGAACCCGTCGGAAGACAAAAAAATCAGAATTGCTTTTACCGTAAAGTATCCTAAAGATAAAGATGTTATAATTGACTGAGTCAAACATGTATATCTTAAAATAACAAACAAACGGGAACTGAAATTAAAACTCCTAATTGCACGCGGTATAAGGAACAGATTAAAATATTTTTAAATTGTTTTAATTATTCACTAACTTTTAATAGATTTATTAACGAATTTATCCAGTAAAGGGAGATAAGCCAAATTAAATTGT